>JAAYQP010000139.1 GCA_012519195.1 Clostridiales bacterium
ATAAAGTTATGGATATGAAAGTATGGTAAAATCATAATAAATGGTGTATGATGTAAATAATAATTCTAAATCAGATCATACAGGTGAACTCTCACCATTCGTTTCCGAAAGTAAATTGACGCTATCAACCTTAGAGAATGAAAAATTAGCTTCGGAAATAGATCTTAAATCATTAAGTGAATCTGGAACAGATCAACCCTCAGATATAGAAATTGAAACGGTAGATGCAGCCAGTGTTAATGCTTCTCAGCAGGATGAAATTTTGACTTTTGAAGAAAACATTCGTACCAACATGGAAAGCAATCAAACTCCCATCATGCAGGATAAGGATGTTTTCAATATTCTTCTGATCGGTAGCGATACACGCAAAGTTGGTGGTAATGGAAGATCCGATGCTATGATAGTGATATCCATTAATAAAAAGACGAAAGAAATCATAGCAACCTCATTGTTACGGGATATTTATCTGCATATACCCGGTAAGAGTAATAATCGTATCAATGCGGCTTATGCCTTAGGAGGAGCCGATCTTCTTATGGATACGGTAGAAGAGAATTTTAAACTACAGATTGATCGATATATATCTGTCGATTTTTTCGCCTTTATTGATATTGTGGATGCAATCGGTGGTGTAACACTAGAAGTAAGCGAGAAGGATATCCCTGTGATTAATGGTTATATAGAGGAGATAAATACATTGACAGGCCAGGAGATAACAAAGGATCAGTTAACAGAGGAAGGTACTTATCTGCTGAATGGTAAGCAGACCTTAGGTTATGTTCGAAATCGTTATGTTGGGAATTCGGATTTTGAGCGAACAAATAGGCAGCGAAAGGTATTAGAGAAGATTTTCGAGGGAGTCAAAGGTCTAAATCTGTTGGAATTAAATAAGTTAATGAATACGCTATTACCACAGGTTACTACAAATCTAACACAGGGTGAAATATTTTCTCTCATTTTATCTGTCCCTTCCTATGCTAAATATGATCTAAAGCAATGGAGAATTCCTATAGATGGCTCTTATACTGGTGTGAGAATTAAAGGCATGTCAGTGCTTGGTATTGATTTCGAGAAGAATATAAAAGAAATTCAACGTAAAATCTACGGGGTGGAAAATGCATCGCCATAGTAGGTATTAATAATCGTAATCTGAATGAAAGAGGAAGAAAACAAACGGTTTTTCCTCTTTTTTAATTACTTTAAGCCCCTGTCGCTATCCTATTGATAATTTTCTTCTATTTACTTATAATATACATGAAAATGGCTTGTAATTGTTAATCGAATTAAATTAACAATACATAATACAATAAGATACCTTTGAATAGGTGCAGATAGGAGTGCTAATATGAAAAATATTCTATTTTTAGAACCGGTTTTTAAATCGATGATCTGGGGTGGCAATAAGCTAGAAACCAAATTCGGTTATTCTATCCCCAGTGATCATACGGGTGAATGTTGGGCAATCAGCGCCCATAAGAATGGCGACTGTACAATTAAAAATGGACCTTATGAGGGAAAAACATTAAGCTGGTTATGGGACAACCATAGGGAGTTATTTGGAAATTCACAGGAAGAAATATTTCCTTTATTGATTAAAATCATTGATGCAAAATCCGATTTAAGTATCCAAGTACATCCTGATGATGAATATGCTAGAACGAGAGAGAATGGATCATTGGGAAAAACGGAATGCTGGTATATCCTAGAGTGCGACGAAGATGCTAAGATTGTCATTGGCCACAATGCCAAGGACAAGGAAGAGCTTAAGGAAATGATAGCCCAGAAAAGATGGCAGGATCTGATAAGATTAAGACCGATTAAAAAGGGAGATTTCTTTCAGATTAATCCGGGAACAGTCCATGCCATTAAAGGTGGCACTATGATACTTGAGACCCAGCAGAGTAGTGATATTACCTATCGTCTGTATGATTATGATAGACTCGATAATGGTAAGCCGAGGGAGCTTCATATTGATAAGAGTATTGACGTGATACAATGTCCTCATGTAGATGTTGAAGTGGGTGGCAATTCCTTAGGAGATGAAGCCTATCATATGGAAGAATTAATTAAATGTAAGTATTATACGGTTAAGAAGATTAGTCTTCACGGGGAGAAGGAATTTGACCAGAATCAACCCTTCCTTAATGTCAGCGTAATCGAGGGTTCCGGTGAAATTGATGGTACTGCACTTAAAAAGGGTGATCATTTTATCCTTCCTTCTGATTACGGTACTTACCAATTGAAAGGTAACATGGATCTCATCGTTTCCCATATTTAATTCGATATAAATGTATTAATAATCTACTAATATATTTAAAGATTAGTTTGTGCTTGTAAGTGTTTGTCAGGTATACAAGGTTACAACACATAGAAATAGATTGATAAAAAGAAGGAACCGTATATACGGAGTAATGAACCGACCCCCAAAAGTTAGACCAAAAATCTAACGATTGGGGGGTCGGTTCACAATTTGTCATTACGGTTTCTATTCTTACATTTGAATTTACCAGGTATGTTTGAATTTACCAAATATATGTTTTAATTTATTTATACAATTTCTCCTACATTACGGATGTCCATAATTTCTGTTCTTGTATAAGTAACATCTTCTGGTTTCTCTCCAGCCACTAGATAGTTGTAGAGGTAGATAATCGGATCGTGACCTTGACCGAATGGATCCTGTCCTAAAGCGGCATATACAATGCCTTTGCGGATAAGTTCAATGATCTCGTCGTCATAATCGAAGCAAACGATCTTGGTTTGTCCAATACGGCCTGCTTGCTCAATCGCTTTTGCAGCAGCAGCAACTCCACTACTGGTAATGATAACACCTTTTAATCTGTGGAATTTCTGTAGTACTTCTTTTAAGTTCTTGTATACAAACTCATCTTCTGTAGATATCTCAATCTCCGTTGCTAAGGTGATATTCTTATATTTTTTAAGAACGGATACGGCTGCATCTCTTCGTATCTGATTGATTGAATTATTCATATCACCGCAGAAGAAAGCATATTGTCCTTCTTCTTCCATGGCTTTTGCCATTAGCTCACCGGCGATCCGGCCTGCACCCGCAATATCTGGACCAAAATAGGAGAGGCGATTGGTGCCTGGGTTAAAATCACAGTTATATGCGATAACCGGGATATTTCTACTATTAGCTACAGCAACCCGATCTTCAATTCCAGGAATAAATCCAGGAAGGATTAGACCATCACAACCCTGTTCGATCTTCTCTCCTAAGTTAGCAATTAACTGCTTATGATCCCCTTTGTCATAAGTGATGTAATCAATCGTAACATTTTTTCCTTTTAGTTCATTCTCCGCATATAATGCACCTTGTCTGACGGAGTTCCAGAAAGGATGGTTCTCTAAACTCACCATAACGAGCCTTAAGTTTCTCTCGCTAGCCTCTTGTACTGGTGTAACTGATGTTTTATAGCGCTTTAATAAGGTTTCAATTCCAGAAAGCATCTTCTGCAAGGAATGTGCCTGACTATTGATTTCTTCATTCTCTGCTAATTGCTCTTGTGTAACTGCAGCAACATCTTGTGTTATGGATGAAATCTCATTGGATGCATCGTGAAGTACATGCCCTTGATCCCGGATACCCTGTGTGTTATTGCTAATCACTCGGGATTCCTCATATACTTTTTTCATATCTTTGTTAAGAATATTAGCATTCTTATTAATTGTATCAAAGGATACCTTCACAGAATGAAAGATCTCTTTACTAGTGTTAAAGCTCTCAGATACTGATCCGATACTCTGGCTGACTTGTTCATTACTACTCATAATATTTTGTAACAGATCATTAATCTGGCCAATGCTCTCTCTGGTAGCGGCAGATAATTTATTCATTTCCTGGGCAACAACTACAAAACCTTTACCGGCCTCACCTGCCCTTGCGGCTTCTACAGATGAGTTCAGGGACAGTAATTTTAGTTGTTCGGTTATATTAATAATTAATTTATCAACCTGGTCAATTTCTTTTAGATGACCATTCAAGGTATCAATAAAATTGGTGGTATCTGCAAGATTGGAGGATATAATATCCATCTGACCAACATACTTATCCAAATGGCTGGAGCCGTCCTCCGTAATTTCTACAGTATCACCCACAAACTGCTCGATTCTCTCTAGGGTAGCTGATATATTGTTAATTCTGACACTCATATCTTCGATACTATCCAGAGTGTCTTTTACGATTTTTAGCTGATCTTGTGCTTTTTCCGAAACCGTGGCCATATTGGTGGCGATTTGCTCGTTTCCTTTAAAGTTCATATCCAGGCTTTTCATAACCCGGTCAACAGCATCCGAAAGTACAATTACGTTACTTTTCGTTGTCTCTATAAAATCCAAAAGGTTTCTCTTCATATCATTGAAGGCAATGGTCAGGGTTTCAAGACCTCTGGTTCTGTCCGCCATGATATCGCTGACATTAAGCTGGCCTTGCGATAATTGATTTGCATTATTATCAATTAATTTAATGGCATGAAAGAACTGTAGGAGCAATACAAACTGTGTAATCGACAGGATTGCTACCAAGACCATTCCAAAGGGTAGAACCATATTCAGAATATTTGGCACCGTTATGTATAGTAAGAATAATATAACGAAGGATGCCAAAATAAGAATGGATGTAAGAAGGATCATTGAACGGGTATTATTCCGTTTATTGACTTTCTTTACTTTTGGCTGTGACATGATAATACCTCCTCTTTTTGCTTATGTACAGGAAATGTCAAAAATCGAGTAGTATAAAGCACCCTGGACATATTGTGACATAATATAACTAATATTACCATTTATGGGCCGAAAAAACAAGTTCTATATGCAAATTGGTGAATATGTCTATATATTAATTATTAAATTTGGCAAGGTGTATATATTTAATGCCGGAAGCTATCAATATAATAAATACCGGTTAATTGCCGAAGCATTATTATAAAAAATCCTAGCTTAATGCGGAATGTATGAATATAAAAAACCGGCTATTGCAAATTAGTTTATCTTGCAATAGCCAGGAAAAATTAGAATGATATAATGATATTTATCTTCCGTAATCATAGGGGTTATACGGCATTATGGCAGAATGCTGCGATTCTGTCGATCGGGATATCGCATACCGAGCCAACTTTAAATTTCTTTTTCATTGCATCTCCACCGACTCCACCCATACCATATCCATCCTTTAATCCGTGGTCGAAGTCACCACAAATATTTTCTGCAAGAGGATTGGAAGGAGCGCTACCCTCATGGGTTACAATTCTTACAAAATTACAGTTAACACTGAGTAATGTACCTGTGAAGCCGCATCCAGAAGCGCCGCCAGAGGTAGTAAATATAGTTACAGTCTCACCAATGAATCTACATAGATGTCTTGTAAAAGGGCTGATGCCATTGCTGCTACATCCAAAAAACATATCTTTTCCTCCTATTAAAATTTATTTACCTGCTACATGTTGAATCGAAG
This sequence comes from Clostridiales bacterium, assembly GCA_012519195.1. GTDB lineage: Bacteria > Bacillota > Clostridia > Lachnospirales > Lachnospiraceae > Mobilitalea. The sequence continues at coordinate 5,474 of JAAYQP010000139.1, forward strand.
AGATATCCTGATATTAAACTGCATTATGGCAGAAGGATGCAATCTTATCTACAGGAATATCACAAACAGATCCTAATTTGAATTTATGCCCCATATCTGGCATGCCACCGCTACAAGGTTTTTGGCCATGTCCTGGACCAAATTCAAGATCGCCGCAGATATTTTCAGCGAGGGGGTTAGCCGGCGCAGATCCTATCTCTGTAATTAGTCTTACAAAGCAAGGGTTAACATCTAATAATACACCGGTAAATCCGCATCCGGATGCTCCACCGCTGGTTGTAAAGATCGTTACGGTTTCACCAATAAATCTACATAAGTGACGAGTTAACATATCGATTCCTCCTTAATAAATTTCAAATGTGAATTTATTCATACTGAGATTCTAGTTGTGTCACTAGGAATCTTAATACATATTATGCAGCATTCTCCAGAATGCGACTCATTCAGCTAAGTTTCTTTAAAAATCGAAAATATAAGCAACAATTCCCTCAATCTAAAGTCGAAAAAAGCATTTGATTAACAAATATTGTTGTTTTTCGAATGGGTATCCTGTATACTCTAGGTAATGAAATTATTTGATGAGTAATAAGGTTATTTGATATACCTTTGATTCGTCAAATGAAGTTTTAAAAGATGGGCAATAATAACAAAAGAAAAGGAGAGATTGCTATGTATGAGATGAAACCAGAATATTATACTGGAATTGATTTTATCGATCAAGAACATGCCAGATTATTTGAAATCGCTAATGAAGCTTATGAATTGTTAATCAACGAATTTATCCCGGATAAATATGATTACATTCTTCATCTAGTTCAGGAGCTGAAGGATTATACCAAGTATCATTTTAAACATGAAGAAGAATATATGGAGAGTATAGGGTATAAGAGAATACTTTCACAGAAGGTTGCCCACACCGATTTTATAGAAAAATTGGATGCGATTGATACGGACAGTATCGATGAGAATCAAAAGGATGTTTTGTTAGACTTAATTGACTTTTTAGCAGTGTGGCTGGTAGAGCATATTTATAGAAAAGATAAGCTCATCGCAGAAGAATAAAAATCTAGAAAAATAAAAAAGAGCTGTTGCAGGGGAATGTAAATTGCCCCCCAATAGTTAGACTGATCTGATCCCTCTTAAGTAGACAAGGTAAATAACCAAAATCTACTTAAGGGGGTTTTTTATGGAGCGAAACACTATTTAATCTATTCATTAAAACCGTTTTTTCATAGAATTTGGTGGAATATTGTAATTTTAAGGTACTTGTAATATTGAAAGGAAAGAAAAGAGTTCTATTAATTAGATAAAATTAATTGTTTTATTAAATTATTAAATTAAAATATGGTAATAAAGCACAATAAAATGAAAATAAAAATGTTTTTATATTGTATTCCTATTTCTGACATATTATAATAATATATGTAATGAACAAATTTTTACAATAGGAGAGAAAAATCAATGGTAACTATTAGGGATGTAGCGAATGAAGCGGGAGTTGCAATATCCACAGTATCCAATGTTCTTAATGGTGTGGATGTTGTCAGTGATAAAACCAAGAAAAAAGTATTGGATGCCGTGGAAAAGCTAAAATATGTACCGAACATGAATGCTAGATTTTTAAAGACGAATCGTAAAAATACAATTGGCCTGTTTTTATCCAGTATACAAGGTGACTTTTACCGGATGTTAATGCAAGCGGTTCATCTCAATTGTAAAAAACGAGGGTATCTTCTGAATATCTATGTCAGTAATGAAAATACCAGTGATGAAATCTACGGTATGATCATTTCTGCCGGAGTTGAAGGAGCGATTGTTTTAAATGACAGGCTGGAAAATGAATATATTGACCGGCTTGCTCTAATGAAGATGCCGCTTGTCTTTATTGACCGAGAATATGTCGGTGAACATATGTCAAGTGTTGTGATTAATAATTATGAAGGTGCTACCCATGGGATGGAATATCTCATTAGGCAGGGGCACCGTCGCATTGGCTATTTCCATGGTATCAACAATATGGATGATAAGCAAAGATATCAGGCATATCTTGACGTATTAAAAAAGTATTCATTGCCAATTGATGAATCGATTATTCTGAAAGGGTATTTTGAGGAAGCGGTTGCCTATAGCGCAATGCGAGTAATGCTTTTAAAGGGAGCTAAGCTCCCGGACGCCTTTTTCTGTGCGAACGATGAGATGGCGTGGGGATGCATCCGTGCATTAAGTGAAGCAGGCATCAAGGTGCCGGATCAGGTAAGTGTAATTGGCTTCGATGATATCTCACTTTCTGCATATTATACACCTTCTCTTACAACCATCCATAGTCCGGTTACTGAATTAGGCAACACCAGCTTTGAAGAACTATTCCGTTTAATGAAAGATAAGGAGAATGCAAAAGGAACTAAGATTTGTTTATCTCCGTCACTGATTGTGAGGGATTCTTGTAAAGTAAGATTTTAGATAAAAAAAGGTCCTTTATGGCAGATAATAGGAGGATTATTGTGGGGAATTATCGTTTAGAAGGAAATACTTATATCATGGAAGGTTTCGATACCTTACCTGCTTTTTCGAGTTTTCTACCAGGATTAGCAGGCATTAAAGGAATTCCGATCTGGGTCTATTATACCAACCGTGGACAGGGTATTAATAGTTTCGGTATACATAATAAGAATCATGCAATTATGGAATTTTATCCTGCAAATACTGCCTATGAAAACACTGCAATCAAAGGTTTTCGTACCTTTATAAAATGTAATGGTCAGTATTTTGAACCGTTTTTTACATTGGATCAGGCAGCAGAGCGAAACCTATATATACGAAGAAACAGCTTTGAGATTGAAGAAGTAAACAATCGACATGGTCTAAAACTTCGCATAAAGTATACGGTACTTCCGGAAGAGAGTATTGGGGCACTAGTGCGCAAGGTTACGATTGAAAATCTAAGCAGTGAAGAAAAGCAAATTGAACTTATAGATGGACTACCTAAGATAATACCCTATGGAATCACCAATAGTGCATTTAAAGAAATGTCCAACCTACTAAAGAGTTGGACAGAGATTAAAAATATGGATCAGAATGCACCGTATTATACAACTCGATCCTCCAGCGATGACTCCTCTGAAGTATCGGAGATAGAAGGAGGATATTTCTATCTTACCATACAGGAACAAACGCTGCTTCCGGTGATCTACGACCCTGAGGTGATTTTTGACTATGATACCTCTCTAATCAATCCCATTTGTTTTATGAAAGAACCGATAATAAAGTTAATGAACCAGGAGCAGTGTTATTATAATAAAGTGCCCTGTGCTTTTACCCCCCAGGCCTTTAAGCTTACAGCAGAGCAGGTACATCAATTCCATACTTTGATTGGATTTGCAGGATCTCCTGAGCAGATGAATGAGAAGCTGGAAGTATTCTGCGAGAAGGACTACTTTAATAGAAAAGAAATAAGAGCAGAAGAAATTGTAGACCAGTTAACAAAGGACGTAAAAACCCAGACTTCCATGCCTGTATTCGATCAGTATATCGAGCAATGCTATCTGGATAATTTTCTTCGGGGAGGCTATCCCTATGTGTTTAATAAGAAAAGCAACAGGGCTGTTGTTCATCTCTTTAGTCGTAAACACGGGGATCCGGAGCGGGACTATAATTTCTTTTCGATTGCCGGTGAATACTATTCGCAAGGGAATGGTAATTTTCGTGATGTGAACCAGAATCGGCGGAATGATGTATTCTTTCACAAAGATATCGGTGATTTTAATATTAAGACATTCTTTAATCTAATACAGATTGATGGATATAATCCTTTAGAGGTTCGTCCTTCCACCTTCTCCATCAAACCAAGCAAAAAAGAAGAGGCTATGAAACTGTTAAAGGATAATATAGTAGGTTCTGCCCAGACTCTTTATAAGATCATCCAAGGATCTTTTACACCAGGGCAGATTGCCAATTGTATTGCGAAAAACCGTATCTATGTGGCATGCGGAGAGGATGCATTCCTGATTCGGTTACTTGAATATTGTGATGAAAATGTGGAAGCTGGTTTTGGTGAAGGGTATTGGAGTGATCATTGGAATTATAATATGGATCTGATTGAAGGATACCTTAGGATCTATCCTGACAAGATAAAAGAGCTGCTCTTTTTGGATCATAGCTATCGTTTCTATGACAGTCCGGTTCGGGTACTGCCAAGGAGTGATAAATATGTGATAAATAATAAGAATGAGGTCCGGCAATATGGCTCTATCGAAGAGGACAAGGAGAAGCTAGCTAGAGAAGGCTTCAAGCAGAAGGGTACAAACTGGTTAAGAACCAAGGATGGCTCAATGGTTACTACCACTTTAATGGGTAAGATGATCTCCTTAGCTTTGAATAAATTTGCAACCCTCGATTCCTATGGAATGGGAATCGAAATGGAGGGAGGGAAGCCGGGCTGGAATGATGCTATGAATGGCCTTCCCGGTCTGTTTGGCAGTGGGATGGCAGAAACCTTCGAATTAAAGCGGCTGATTACCTTTCTATGTAACACGATAAGAATAGAGGATGAACTTTTGCTACCGGTTGAAATCTATCATTTTTTAACAAAGGTTGCAGAAGCTTTACATAACTTTTACGAGAAAAGCTGGGATGATTTTACCTATTGGGATACCGTAGCTTCTCTACGGGAAAGCTTCCGAGAACAGGTGAGGTTTGGCTTAGATGGAGAGCTAGTAGCTACTAGTACCCACTTTCTTTATCAGCTCTTTTGTGATTTTAATAAAAAGATAGAAGAAGGTATTGAAAGGGCAAATCAATATGGAGATGGGATTATACCTACCTATTTTACCTTCCGTGCTGTACAATTCGAACCGGTACGGGATGAGTTTGGAGAACCAATTATTAGTAACTATGGATTGCCGAAAGCAAAGGTGAAAGCCTTCGAGGCGATTCCGTTACCTGCCTTTTTGGAGGGGCCTGCCAAAAGAATGGCAACATTGGAGGATCGAGATAGCGCAAAAAACCTCCACCATAAGGTTAAGAATAGCGAATTATATGATCGAAAGCTACAGATGTATAAAACCAGTGTTCCCATCGAGCATATTTCCATGGAACATGGAAGAATTCGAGCATTTACCCCAGGATGGCTGGAAAGAGAAAGCATATTTTTACATATGGAATATAAGTATCTATTATCTTTACTTAATGCCGGATTATATGATGAATTTTACGAGGAACTGCCGAGTTCGTTAGTAGCATTTCGTAATCCAAGACAGTATGGTAGAAGTATTTTGGAGAATTCCTCTTTCTTAGTATCTAGCGTCAATCCCAACCTAGCCCTTCATGGAAGAGGATATGTTGCACGCCTTAGTGGATCGACAGCTGAAGTAATATCTATGTGGATCAGGATGTTTGTAGGGGAAACCATCTTTACCTATGAAGACGGGCAGTTGTACCTGCATCTAGAACCCAAGTTACCAGGATGGTTATTTGATTCGAATGGAAATGTTTCATTTCAGTTTATGTCCCATTGTAAGGTGACCTACCATAATAGAAAAAGAATGAACACCTATGGTAAAGATGCTGTTAGGATTATCCGGATTAAAATTATGGATACGAAGCAGGAAATCGTAGGTAACCAGATCCGGGGTGAACTGGCAGAGAAGATTCGTAACGGTGAAGTGCAGGAGATAATTGCTTATTTTGAATAAAAAGATAAGAGTGGAGATTAATGAACAATGTAATTAACTAGTATTAAATCCTTGTACCCTATCCCAATTATCCTTATAATGGAATATAATAACAAGTAACAGGTATTAGAATTATAGGAAGGTGAAGGATGGAACTTAAAAATGCGCTCCGTACGTTATTATTTAAGGAAGATAAATCACAGGGATACCACCAACTATATACACCATGGGGCGAGCACTTGGATCCGAATCAGATTCTGATGGAGTATCCTAGGCCTCAATTAAGAAGGGATAATTATAGGATACTAAATGGTTATTGGAACTATTGTATCACGAAAAAGGAGGGCTGGCCGACAAGTTTTGATGGTGAAATTCTTGTGCCATTTTCTCCAGAGAGTGATTTATCGGGAGTAAATCGACAGCTTAAGCCAGATGAATTCCTTTGGTACGAAAGAAGCATTATCATAGATACAAAGTACGTAGATTACCGTTGTATTCTACATTTTGGGGCGGTAGACCAATATTGCGAGGTATATATCAATAAGAGGAAGGCAACAGAGCACATGGGTGGCTACCTACCTTTTTCAGTGGATATTACACAAATGCTTCATATTGGTGAAAATCAACTGACGGTAAAGGTGATTGATAAAAGCGATAGCTCCTATCATAGTAGGGGCAAGCAGAAGCTTGATCGGGGAGGAATGTTTTATACGGCGCAAAGTGGAATTTGGCAAACCGTGTGGTTGGAGTGGGTACCGTACAGGTACATACAATCCCTGCGCATTACTCCACTAATGGATCAAAACGCCGTCTATCTGGAAATCCTTCTTAATCAAGATAAATATAAGGAAATCGTGGCAGAAGAACAAAGAAAGGATGAAACTACAAGCCAAAGAGATGGATTAGAGCCTACCATATCGACGATGAATTCCTACGATAGATCTTGTTCAAATACAGTATGTCCCGAAGAAAAAGTAATTTATACAGATCGCTATGAGAATGGCGATGAATCCTATGATTGGTGTAGGGAGATTGTTTATCATGTGGATATCTATGCAGATAATCGTTTAATCCATTCTGTATCGAGTAGGATGCCTATTCTGACAATTCCGCTTTCCTATGTTCGATATTGGAGTCCCGAGGATCCATTTTTATACGATATGGTAATTACCGCTGGGGAGGATCGGGTTGAGAGCTATTTTGCCATGAGAAAGTTTGAGATTAAGCGGGATGAGGAAGGAATCCTTCGATTATATCTGAATTATCAGCCATATTTTCAAAATGGATTACTGGATCAGGGATACTGGCCAGATGGTCTGTATACGGCACCCAGCGATGAGGCACTGATTTATGATATTAAATTAGCAAAAGATTTAGGTTTTAATATGATTCGCAAGCATTTAAAAATAGAGCCCCTTCGCTGGTATTACCATTGCGACCGGCTAGGTATGATTGTATGGCAGGATATGGTGAATGGGGGAAGTAAGTATAATACTTGTCTCGTTGGTTATCTTCCGACCCTATTTCCTAATCTTGCAAACTGTATAATAAAGGATAAAAATTATAAACATTATAAACGATTGGGTAGGAAAGATGAGAAAGGTAGACAGGAGTGGCTGAAAGAATGTATAGATACCGTGAATTGCCTTTATAACTGCCCTTGTATCGCTGTCTGGGTACCCTTTAATGAAGGCTGGGGACAGTTTGACGCAGCAGCGGTGTATGAATTGATACAGACTGTGGATAAAACTAGATTAATTGACCATGCCAGTGGATGGTTTGACCAGGGAGCGGGAGATTTTAAGAGTATTCATAACTATTTTCACCGCTTGAAGGTCAAGGCAGGAAAGAGGCCGGTAGTTTTATCTGAATTCGGAGGCTATGCCTGCTATATTGCCGATCACTCCTATTCCTGGCAGATTTATGGTTATCGGATTTATTTAACCAAGGAAGATCTCAATAAAGATTTCCAAAAACTTTTTCTTGAAGAGATACCAAAGCTTAAGAAGAAAGGACTGGCTGCGGCAGTTTATACACAGCTTTCTGATATTGAGGATGAAGTTAACGGCTTGGTAACCTATGATCGTAAAGTCTGTAAAGTAAAACCGATTTCGAAAGTTTAATGTAATTTTAATTTTATTTTAAATTATTCTTAAATCTATCTATCGTATTTTTTGCTATAGTTATATTAAGTAGGAATTTTGGATTTTTATAAAAGGATAAAATATATGGGAAAGGATGTAGAATCATGCTGACGGTATTTCAGGTATGTTTTTTTACAGGACTAGGTCTAATTGTATTATCCTTCGTCCTTGGAAGCATCATGGATGCAAGTGGTTTTGATGGTCTGGATTTAGATTTTGAAATTCTCAGTATGGATCTTTTCCTTCCCATCAACCCTACCCTTATCATGCTGTTCTCAACGGTTTTTGGTGGAGTCGGATGGCTTCTCTTGCTATCCGTTCCCTGGGTTCTATTGTTCGTTGTCTTGGTTGCTGGAGCAGCTGCTTTTCTAACCTGCGCTTTTGTTCATTTTCTCGTAATTAAACCATTGAAAAATGCACAAAATACAAGTGCTCCAACACTAGAGGAGCTGATTGGACTAAGGGCAAAAGTTACGGAAACCATAATCGCAGGAGGCTTTGGAGAGATACGTTATGTGATTCATGGTAATAGTTACTCGGCTCCGGCAAAATCAACAAGCGGCGATGAAATAAAGGCTGGGAGTGAGGTAGCCATCTGCTGGATCAAGGATCATGTATATTATGTGGTAGCTATGGAGACGAAATAAATAATCTTTTCTAAGAAGATTATTATAAATAGAATGAAGGAGGTAGTGATATGGATGGTATATTTATTGCTGCTGGTATTATAGCAGCTGTATTATTGGTTATCATCATATTTACAACAATGTGGAAACGGGTTCCCCAGGACAAGGCCCTGGTTGTAACCGGTCTAAAGAAGAGGGTAATATCTGGTGGCGGTGGATTTGTATTTCCATTATTGGAAAGAGCGGATAAAATTTCCCTAGAGAACATGAAGATTGAAGTTCGGACCGATGGTGCTATCACAGAGCAGGGTGTTGATATCCGGGCAGACGGTGTCGCTGTTATTAAAGTTAAGAGTGATATGGAGAGTATTCTTAATGCGGTTGAGCAGTTTAATACCGGTAAAGAACAAGATACGATCCGAGTTATAAAAGATACTGCGAAAGACGTTTTAGAAGGTAAGCTCCGTGAGATAATCTCAAAAATGACGGTAGAAGAGATCTATAAGGATCGTGAAAAGTTCGCTTCAGAAGTACAGGAGGTTGCTGCTGTAGGGCTAGCTACCATGGGACTGGAGTTAAAGGCATTTACGATACGGGATATTTCGGATAATAATGGCTATCTAGAAGCATTAGGTAAGCCTAGAATTGCAGAAGTTAAGAAGAATGCAGCCGTTGCAGAAGCAGAGGCAAGCAAGGAAACAAAGGTAAAGGTAGCGGAAGCTGAACGGCATGGTGAGGAAGCAAGGATTATTGCAGAAACCCATATAGCTCAAGCCAATAAGGAGAAAGAATTAAAACTCCAAGCCTACAGGGAAGAGCAGGAAACTGCTAAAGCTAGAGCCGATGCTGCCTATGAGATCGAGAAGAATAAGGTGGCTAGGGAAGTTACAGAAACGGCCATGCTAGTAGAATTGACTAAGAAGGAAAAAGAGACGGAACTTCAGGAGAAAGAAGCAACTCGTTATGAGAAGGAACTCCTAGCTACGGTTAATAAGAAAGCGGATGCGGAAATGTATCGTATCAGTAAGGAGGCAGATGCCAAGAAATATACCGAACTGAAAGATGCAGAAGCCGCCAGCCAAGCCATTCGGATAAAAGCTGAAGCGGAAGCCGATGCCATAAGAATCAAAGGTGAAGCAGAAGCTGCCGCAATCCTAGCTAAAGGTGCTGCGGAAGCAAAAATTATGGAGCAAAAGGCAGAAGCTTATAAGAACTATAACAATGCAGCCGTTACCCATATGATTATTGAGAAACTGCCTGAGATTGCGGCCTCTATAGCAGAGCCTCTTGCTAAGACGGAGAAGATTGTGATCATCGATAATGGTGGTAGCGGAGAGGGTAATGGAGCTGCTAAGGTGTCCGGATATGTAACGGATATCGTAAGTCAATTACCTGAAACAATCGAAGCTATGACCGGCTTTAACTTTGTGGATGCAATAAAGTCAAAGGTAGAAAAGGATAAGGAGAAGGAAGAGGAAGATCTTCCACAGGATGTTGATTTCCATGAAATAAAGGAAACAGAAACTACATAAATTTCTGAAATAAATGAATAGATAATGTCCCTAAAAACACTTAAATGCAAGAA
>JAAYQP010000140.1 GCA_012519195.1 Clostridiales bacterium
ATAAAACAATAGCAATGTATGGACTAATGATTGCCCTTGGCATCCTCATAGGTGTTTTCATTGCTGTTCAACGCTGTAAAAAATATAATTTTTCGAAAGAAGATGTGATCTTTGCCTCCTGCTATGCAGGAATTGGATTAATCCTTGGAGCAAAAATCCTCTATATTCTTACTATACTACCTGTTTTTATCGATAACTGGAATGCATTGATCACTGACATCAACCATCTTTTTCTTCTTCTTTCCGGAGGTTTTGTTTTTTATGGAGGATTCCTAGGTGCCATCATAGGCTTTTTGATTTATGCTAAACAGTATCATTTGAATTTTATTAATCTACTTGACCTAATTGCTCCTTCCATTCCAATCATCCATGGATTTGGCCGAATCGGATGTTTTTTTGCAGGATGCTGCTATGGAATCCCCTATGAAGGCCCTTTTCACATAATCTTTGAGCACTCTCCTATTGCTCCCAATGGAACTCCTCTTTTCCCTGTTCAATTATTAGAAAGCATTTGCAATCTGATTGCAGGTGGGCTGCTGATCCTATATGCAAAACCGACAAGGAGACCAGGAAAAGTGCTAGGACTTTATACCATCTATTATACTGTATTTCGATTTACCTTTGAATTTCTTCGGGGTGATGCTCTTCGAGGTATTTTCCTAAACCTATCCACTTCACAATGGATCAGTCTTGCTATCCTTCCTTTAGGTTTATATTTATTTTTTGGCACTGATTTAATTAAGGTAAAGAATTATGAAAAATAAAAGTTTTATTATGGAAATAGAATTTTTATAAGCACTAAGGATATACTAATCCCGAGGTGATTGTATGTCATATGTAGCTCCAGCAATCAAGGATAAATTTGAAACACTATCCATTGATTTAAAAAACAACATTTTAGCCCGTAATGTTGAACTGCATAATATTTACGATCTAATGAATGTATTAGAACAGATCGTAAAAGAGGGTGAAGAGGAAGAACAGAACCAAACCCCCTAGTAGGAAGGAAAGGAGATCTAGGTTATGGATAAGAACAATTTGGAAAACAACAAAGGGACACCAACGAAAAGAACTGGTGCAAATAAAGATATTAGTGTAGAAAATGATTATAAAAATACCACTACCGAGATAGAACAGCCAAATCGAACTAGTGCTACTCCTGATATTCCGGCGGAGATGCCCGCAAGAGATAGGTAGCAAAGCAGATGCAATGCATCTTCATTGTCAAGCTAGAAGAAAACCAGACGAAACACGGGCGCGCTCGTGGTAACCAAGTATTCTTACTTACCACTTCACTTTGCCTTCGCATAAATAGAAGGGTTACCTTATCCAATCTATGCTGATTTTGCATAAGATAAGGTAACCCTATTGTTATTATAAGGGAAATACCATTATATAAAATCTATCCTAAGAACATAAAATATCCGACCACCAATGCCCCTAGTATAATTCGATACCATCCGAATGCCTTGAAGTCGTTATTCTTAACATAACGCAACAGGAACTTAATCGCTATGATCGAGATCACAAAGGCAACGATCATGCCGGTTAGCAGGACTGTAATTTCCATTCCGGTAAAATCAAAACCAAATTTGAGAAGCTTAATTGCACTTGCTCCAAACATAATTGGAATGGATAGGAAGAAGGAATATTCTGCAGCAATACCACGGGAGGTACCTAGGATAATAGCACCCAGAATGGTTGCTCCGGAACGAGATGTTCCAGGAATTAAGGATAATACTTGAAATAATCCAATGGATAAGGCAGTCTTATAGGATAAATCCTCAAAACTGGTAATCTTATCTTCTTTTCCCTTATTACGGTTCTCGATTACGATAAATAATATACCATATACAATCAAGGTAATCGCAACGGTGATATAATTATAGAAATGTTCATTTAACCAATCATCAAACAATACCCCTAGGATTCCTGCTGGAATCACGCCCACGATAACCTTAAACCAGATACTCATCGTATCCATTTTTTCCTGCTTCGATTTGCTTGGGGAAAATGGATTGAGCTTATTAAAATAAAGTAAAACCACCGCCATGATAGCCCCCAACTGGATCACTACAAAAAACATCTCTTTAAATGCATCAGAAGCATTTAACTGTATGAATTCCTCCACCAGAATCATATGTCCCGTACTACTAATTGGCAACCATTCCGTGATTCCCTCAACCACGCCTAATAGAATTACTTTTAAAATCTCAAATAAAGTTGTCATCTTTTATCCTCCACATTTTTATTCCATGTAAACCCATGATCTTGATCCCTTGTACTAATGTACGATTCTTTTAAGCTGCAGATGAAATCTTAGATTTTATAATCCCTTTTTCATCCCACCGCTTGACTAACACTATATACCCCATTATTATATAACGATATTCGGAATACTGCTACTTCAACTTTTTATTTTTAATCCTTTACCCATTTCTCCCTATTGTATACCGAACTTATGTTTGGTATAATATATCGTGGAGGTGGTTTGTGTTGTTTCTAAAAACTACTCGGGAAGATAAACATTATCCATTATCCGGACATCCGGTAGCAGTTATTGCATCCTTTAAGAAAAACGGCGATTTTATTCCTCTCTATATCTGCTATGAAGATGAAACTGAAGAGCTTCATAAAGTTAAGATTGAATCCATTCACTCCTTAAAAGACAAATTTAATTTGAAAATTTTTGAATGTAGCTTTATTGAATATGGTTACCGGTATACGATAAACTTAGGCTATGATATTTCTACCTGCAAATGGGCAATGATGTGATTTAAATTCTTTAAAATAAAGCCATTCAACCAATTTAAAAAAATCACAAGTTAATAAGTGATACATATATTATATTGGAGGGTAAATTATGAATGGTTGCGAGTTAATTTCATTTATTACAGCCCTTGCTTGTTCTATGATCAAGTGTTTTCCAGATGATGATCTGGAATTAATGGCTGCAGGTTTTACACAATTAGGTGATACATTAGCAACATATCTTACTCAGAAAAGTATTAAAGAAAGCAAAAATAATAATGATGATCCCTGTAATTGTAATAAGGAATGCAAAAACAATAATGATGATGCGTGTGATCGTACAAATAAAAAGGATGCAGTACAATAGGCTGTATCTTTTTTATTTTATAATATATTGACGAAATTTTAGTAAAATCTTATCTATGATTATTGTCATCCTTCCATATTTATAAGCTTGTTTGTCAAAATAATATTCTTGTTTGGTTATTTTTGTAAATTATCCACGCTATCATGTTGATATTGTGGATAAATAGTATTTTTTAGTCCCTGATTACTTAAGCTTGTCTAAAGTTTAAATCCATGCTATAATTCTAACATATGGAGGCATAGCTCAGTTGGGAGAGCACCTGCTCGACAAGCAGGGGGTCACTGGTTCAAGTCCAGTTGTCTCCATTTCACCAGATAAATCCTGGGGATATAGCTCAGATGGGAGAGCGCCTGCATGGCATGCAGGAGGCCGTGGGTTCGAGTCCCATTATCTCCATTACCTCAAGGAGGA
>JAAYQP010000017.1 GCA_012519195.1 Clostridiales bacterium
TCCTTGCACTGAGCCACTCCTCAATCAATTCCTGATCCTCTGGCTTTGCTCCAAGAAAGATCTCCTTGGGTAAATAGGGTGTTCCTGCATAGAATTGCTTCAGGAAACTACCCATAACCTGCTCATCACTTTCCCCTTCCACACCAGTAAGATGGAAATGATCTCTTCCAATCAGCTTTCCTGCACGAATAAAGAAGGTCTGAACTACAGCCTCATCTTTATTTCTAGCAAATGCTATAATATCGCGATCGATTTGATCGGTATTCGTTATTTTTTGTTTATTCGCAATTACTTTAACACTACCAAGCAAATCCCTAAGTTCCGCCGCCCGTTCAAACTCTAGATTCTCCGAAGCTTCCCTCATCTTTTCCTCTAACATCTGAACCACTGGAGTATAATTTCCACCAAGAAATTCAATTGCTTGATCAATATTTTTACGGTATTCTTCCATAGAGATATATCCTTGACAGGGTGCGTCACACTGTCCCATATAATAGTAAAGGCATGGCCTCTCTTTTCCGATATCCCTTGGTAGGTTTCGGTTGCAGGTACGTATCTTATATAATTTTCTCAATAATTCTAATATATCCTTGACAGCATTTACACTGGTATAAGGTCCAAAATACTTTGATTTATCCTTCTTTAACTGTCTGGAAAATAAAACCCTAGGATAAGCTTCATTGATAGTTACCCGTATATAGGGGTAGGTCTTATCGTCCTTTAGCATAGTATTGTATTTGGGTCTATGTTCTTTGATTAAATTACATTCCAATACAAGCGCTTCCAGCTCAGAATCGGTGATGATATATTCAAAATGATCGATATGTTCAACCATACTAATAATTTTGGGCGAATGGTTCCGGCTACTCTGAAAATACTGTCTTACACGATTTTTTAAGCTAATTGCCTTACCGATATAAATAATGGTATCCTTACGATCCCTCATGATATATACGCCCGGTTTGCCAGGAAGTTTTTTTAATTCCTCTTCTATATTAAACATAATAACTCCTAACTAAGCTTTACGGTGTTACACTAGTTTAAGGTACCTTCATTACGGTTATGTTTACACGATTTAATCAATTCTATCTATTCTTTTGTATTTCTTTTGTATTATTTATTGAGTATCATCTGATTTTTATTCAATCAATCTTATCTAATTTCTCTACTACTTGACGCAGATATTATAGCACAGAAAACAAAATAGGGAAATAGAAAAGAACCGATAAAAAACCGACCTCCGATCGTTAGATTTTAGGTCTAACTTTTTGGGGTCGGTTCAGAGTTTGATTTCTCAGCTCTTTATCTATTCTATCATGAACAAAAACATGTTCATGATCTTGTTGCGCCGCTCGGATATTGCAAGCAAGCTTGCTTATCCTCACTACGCTTTCATTATATCATTTTATTTATTCTTAGTATCTTCTTTACTATTATCACTATTTTCAGGTAATGCTTCTTCTGTCATTTTCTTAAGTGGATCTGCATCTCCTTTCACCTCTTGGTAGATCTTCATAAATTCATCACCGGTAATTGTCTCTTTTGCAACTAAGTGATCCGCTAGTTTATCCAATACTTCCCGGTTTTCTGCCAGAAGAGTTTCTGCTTTTTGGTAGCATTCCTTTAATATTCGGATTACTTCATGATCCACTTCACTTGCCGTCGCATCGGAGCAGTTCATCACGGGTTTACCATCTAGATATCTGCTCTCAATGGATTCTAGTCCAATTAGGCCAAATTTATCTGACATACCATACTGGGTTACCATAGCTCTTGCAAGGGAGGTTGCTTTCTCGATATCATTAGAAGCACCGGTTGTGACGGAGCCAAATACTAGCTTTTCTGCCGCACGCCCGCCAAACAAGGTAACAATACGAGTAATAATCTCCTCTTGGCTCATCAGATACTTCTCTTCTTCCGGAACCTGCATCACATATCCTAAGGATCCCATGGTTCTTGGAACAATTGTAATCTTTTGTACCGGCTCTGCATGTTTTTCCAAGGCAGTAACCAGCGCATGACCAATCTCGTGATATGCAACAATTCTTTTCTCTTCCTTGCTAAGGATTCGGTCCTTCTTCTCTTTTCCTGCAATGACCACTTCCACAGATTCAAAGAGATCATCCTGAGTTACCACAGTCCTGCCCTTTTTTACAGCGAGGATTGCAGCTTCATTAATCATATTTGCCAGATCTGATCCTACTGCACCGGAGGTTGCCCGACCGATTGCTTCAAGATCTACGGAGTCATGCATCAATACATTTTTGGAGTGAACCTTAAGAATATCGATACGTCCCTTAAGATCCGGTTTATCAACAATAATCTGTCGGTCAAAACGGCCTGGACGAAGAAGTGCCTTATCTAGTACCTCAGGGCGGTTGGTTGCCCCAAGAACAACAAGACCTTTGGAGGAATCAAATCCATCCATATTGGCTAGCAACTGGTTTAGGGTCTGCTCTCTTTCATCATTGCCACCACCATAGTGGGAATCTCTGCTCTTTCCGATGGCATCAATCTCATCAATGAATATAATACAAGGTGCCTGCTGCTGTGCTTGCTTAAATAAATCTCGTACTCGAGATGCCCCTACTCCGACGAACATTTCCACAAAGTCCGAACCGGATAGGGAAAAGAAAGGAACATTTGCTTCACCGGCAACCGCTTTCGCTAGTAATGTCTTACCGGTTCCTGGAGGTCCTACTAGCAAAGCCCCCTTGGGTAGCTTTGCTCCAATGCGGGTATATTTTGCAGGGTTATGGAGAAAATCCACAATCTCTGTAAGGGATTCCTTGGCCTCCTCCTGCCCGGCTACATCCTTAAAGGTGACTCCTGTCTTCTTCTCTACATACACCTTGGCATTACTTTTACCAACACCCATAACACCACCACTGTTCTTAGAGATAGCCTTAAACAGAAACCACATAACTATATAGATCAGTATAAAGGGAAGAATCATCTGAATAATCGTCTCTAATATAGAAGTCCGATTATTCACTACCTCCTCGCTGAACTTTACATCATGTTCTCTTAATAGTTCAACAAGATCCAGATGCAAGAAATGTCCGGTATAGTAGGTGATACCTAATGCACCACCGGGTTGATCCTTCGGTATGATTACCAGTCGATCGGTCTGTGATTTAACCTCCTTTACCTTATCATTTTCAACCATTTCTAAAAATTCATCATAGGTTATTTCAATGTTTGTACTTTCCTGTATCTCTTTGGTAACCATTGAAAATAAATACCAGATGAATAAGGCCGCAATTAAGGTAATAATAATCGCGGCTTTATTAGGCGAATTATTCTTACGCTTGTTATTATTATCCATTCAATCCTCCTATCTATGGATTAAGATATCTATTATAATATTGCATCAGTTAAGTATTCATTCTTAGGATGCATTTTATCCTATTTCCATGAAAACCTTATTAACATTATAATAATTGTCTTTCTATAAAGCAACTAAATTGTTTTGAAAATTCTGTGTCCTAATTATATTTGCATAACAATTAAATACATTTTTGATCTCATTCAAGCAAGTTTGATGATTGTTTACTATCCGTATACAAATAGAAAACCCACTTCAGTAACTACAAAAGCTACAGAAAATGGGCAGTTTATTACTAAGTTGGCGCATAGAAACCTACTCGAAAGTTTTCATATTGACTATTTTATAATCTCAATTATATTTCTCTTCTCTTTATTAGAAAAAAAACCGTATAATGCAATCAGAGTAGAACCTAGGAAAATAAATAAATCAGAAAGATTAAAGATAATATTCTTTAACTTTGTAAACTTCTTGCAATTAAAACTAAAATAATCAACTACATAGCCCTTGAATATACGGTCCGATACGTTACTAATGGCACCACCTATGACAAAGGATAGGCCGAGCTTTAATAATTTATTTCCCTTCTTCGGTAGTAATAAGGCAAAAAGGAGTAGGATAAGTCCCAAAAGGGCACAGGAAATGGTCTTCACCATCTCTTTTTTATCATCCATGAAATTCAAAATCATGCCATAGTTATAGTGCTTATGAAGAATGATTTTACCGTTTAGGATTTCCTCCTGTTCTCCTATCTTTCGTTTCTTCTCCATATAATTCTTAATCATAGTATCTAGTAGAACGATGGATATAACTATAAAAACATATACCATGGTGACTCCTCCTTTACTTTAAGTAGGTATCAATAATACCTACTAATCTGCCATTCACCAACTGGCAGTATTATGCGCCATAATCTACATTTTTAGTCCAGGGAACATAGAGCTTTAGTAAATTCAATGCCTCAGTGAATTTGGTATTAATGATATGTCTTCAATCCTTTCCATAGAGATCCCTTGAATAAACCTTGTCTATTACATCTTGAATTTCATCAGATAGGCGATTAGCGACAATAATATCACTGATTTTTTTAAATTCATCTAGTTCTTTAATGATTCTGGAATTAAAAAAGGTCTCTTCATTCAAGGTTGGCTCATATACTACAACCTCAATCCCCTTAGCTTTAATACGCTTCATAACACCCTGTACAGAAGATTGTCTAAAATTATCTGAATTTGTTTTCATTGTTAGTCGATAAATTCCTACAACATTGGGATTTTCCTTTATTATCATATTCGCTATAAAATCTTTTCTAGTACTATTAGCATCTACAATAGCTCGAATGATATTATTCGGAACGTCTTCATAATTCGCTAGTAATTGTTTCGTATCCTTAGGTAGACAATATCCACCATAGCCAAAGGAAGGGTTATTATAATGATCACCAATACGAGGATCAAGACAAACGCCTTCGATTATTTGCTTTGTATTTAATCCTCTCACTTCTGCATAGGTATCCAATTCATTAAAATAAGCTACTCTCAATGCTAAATATGTATTAGAAAACAACTTGATAGCTTCCGCTTCAGTAGGGTTAGTAAATAGCATTGGAATATCCTTCTTAATTGCTCCTTGAGCCAAAAGTTCTGCAAACTTTCTAGATCTTTCTGACTGTTCCCCAACTATAATTCTTGATGGATATAGATTATCATACAAGGCTTTTCCTTCTCTTAAAAATTCCGGTGAGAAGATAATATTATCTGTCTCGAACATTTTCTTTACTTTTTCTGTATATCCCACAGGTACTGTTGATTTTATTACTATAGTGGCGTCCGAGTTAATCGACAGAACATTTGCTATTACCGCTTCAACTAATTTTGTATTAAAATAATTTTTTTCTGGATCATAGTTGGTCGGCGTAGAAACAATTACATATTCCGCCTCCTTATAAGCTTTATAATTATCTGTTGTCGCAATTAAATTCAACTCTTTCTTTGCTAAATATTCTTCTACCTCCTGATCAATAATCGGAGACTTATGATTATTAATCATATCAACCTTTTCTTGATTAATATCGATTATATTAACTTCATTGTTCTGTGCCAATAATATTGCGTTAGACAA
>JAAYQP010000141.1 GCA_012519195.1 Clostridiales bacterium
AAGCTCCCCTTTGGGATACCATGTATAAAAGCATTTATGTTTGTGTACAAAGGGATAGCTTAAGGCGCCTTTCTAAACCCACCCAGCATCTTGATTGTGCGGAATAATATGATGCTGGTGTAGTTTATCCAGGCTTCAAGCTCCCCTTTGGGATACCATGTATCAAAACATTTATGTTTATGTGCAAAGGGATAGCTTAAGGCGCCTTTCTAAACCCACCCAGCATTTAGATTGCGCGGAATAAATATGATGCTGGGAAGGTTTATTCAGGCTTCAAGCTCCCCTTTGGGATGGTAGCATCCAGTTGAAAGCTATTATAGATACGTGAGAAAGAAAGGAATTGTAGTATGACAAGGGATGAGTATAATTATTGGCTTTGTAATCTTCCGAATATCGGACCTAGAAAAATCAAGTTATTAAGAGAAACTTTTGGTAACTCTGAACAGATTTATAAAGCATCTAGAAATGAGTTGGAAAAGGCTGCAGCAGCAAGCATGGAGCAAGGTGGCACTAGGCTTAGTGATACCGATATTAATACGATACTTTTAGAGCGTAGGGAGGATAAAATTCGTAAGGATTTTTGGGAGCTCCAGAAGCGCAATATATCCTTTATTACCATTGAGGATGAGCGATATCCGGAAAGGTTAAAGCAAATTTATGATGCTCCTTTTGCTCTCTATGTAAGAGGAAAGCTGCATGGGGAGAAGCAGAAAGCAATTGCGGTGGTAGGCGCAAGAAATTGTACAGAATACGGTAAGGAAATTGCAAAATATTTGGCCTCAGCTCTATCTAGGGAAGGGATTACAATTATAAGCGGCCTTGCCAGGGGGATTGATTCCTGCGCTCACCAAGGTGCATTAAGGGCAGGAGGATTAACCTATGCAGTACTGGGGTGTGGTATTGACATCTGTTATCCTAAGGAAAACATTAATTTATATATGGAGATTATTAAGGAGGGCGCACTATTGTCTGAGTATGCACCCGGAACCCAGCCTTTTTCTGGCAATTTTCCTATGCGTAACCGTATTATAAGCGGATTAAGTGATGGAATCATAGTAGTCGAAGCTAAGAATAAAAGCGGATCACTAATTACTGTAGATATGGGGCTGGAACAGGGAAAAGAAATCTACGTGGTCCCAGGCAGAATTACAGATCGCTTGAGCGAGGGTTGTAATAATCTGATCAAAATGGGTGCAAAATTAATTACTTCACCAGAGGATATCTTGGAGGATTTGTTCATCAATTATAATGATACAAATTTAGCTAAAATTAAGAAAATTGAGGAGGAAATTAAAAAAACACTTGAACCTGAAGAAAGAATTGTGTATGATTGCCTTGGTCTTGAGCCAAAGTATATTGAAGAAATTGCTTTTGAGACCAATCTACCGATTGATCAGTTGATGGAGCATTTGTTGACTTTAGAACTTAAAGATATCATAGATCAAACGTCCAGGAACTATTATAAAACTAAAATTCCACAATAAGATATACTATAAGGCAAGGGATTTAACTATCTTAGAATAGGATTGATACATAGGATGTTGAACTATTTGATGATAAATTTAATATATTAGGCATATAAATTGTTTCAAGGAAGGGTATTCTAATTCTTATCCATGAGGTGATTGCTTATTGGTAGAGAAAAATTATAAACTGCTTGAAACAATAAGTAAAATAGTGTATGCTAGTTTAAGTTTTAGAGTAAATTTTTAAATAAATAATTAAATGTCTATAAATTGTATTAACATGTAGAAGTATCAACTGATGATAGGTTATGATATAACCTTATGAACGAAAACTGGCTTTAACCTCCCCTTTGGGAATGATAGAGCTGGTTTTATCATGTGTTAGTAGATGATGAAGGAATCGTATTGGTCATGAAAATATGACACAAATAATGAAATGAGGGAAGTAGCATTATGCCAAGATATCTTGTAATCGTAGAATCTCCGGCAAAAGCCAAGACAATTAAAAAGTTTTTAGGTAAAAATTATGAAGTATTAGCATCGAATGGGCATGTTAGGGATTTGCCTAAGAGTTCATTAGGTATCGATATAGATCATGATTTTGAACCGAAGTATATTACAATCCGAGGGAAGGGAGAATTGCTTGCCAAACTCCGTAAAGAAGTTAAAAAGGCAGATAAAGTGTATCTTGCGACTGACCCGGATCGAGAAGGTGAAGCAATCTCATGGCATTTATATAATTCATTAAAGTTAGAAGAGAAAGCTTCCAGCAGAATCACCTTTAATGAAATTACCAAAAATGCAGTGAAAGCATCGATTAAACAGGCTAGGGAAATTGATATGGATCTAGTGGATGCTCAGCAAGCCAGAAGAATTTTAGATCGTATGGTGGGATATCTAATTAGCCCTCTGCTCTGGGAAAAAATAAAAAGAGGCCTCAGTGCTGGTAGGGTGCAATCAGTTGCCTTGCGGATAATCTGTGATCGGGAAGATGAAATCAATGCATTTGTTCCTGAAGAATACTGGAATCTAGAAGCCCAATTTAGTTTAAAAGGCAAAAAGCAACCACTGGTAGCAAAATTGAGTAACTCCAAACGGGTCATTCGTAATGAAGCAGAAATGAATGAAATTTTGGAGAAGCTAAAAGATGCCGAATTTATTGTAGATGAGATTAAGAAAAGTGAGCGAATTCGCAAGCCACCTCTTCCTTTTACAACCAGCACCCTTCAGCAGGAGGCTGCAAAAGCATTGAACTTTTCTACAAAAAAGACGATGCAGCTGGCGCAACAGTTATATGAAGGTGTTGATATTAAAGGACACGGAACGGTCGGTTTGATTACTTATCTTCGTACGGATTCCATTCGTATTAGTGATGAAGCGGATCATGCTGCCAAGGAATATATTAAAGAAAGCTTCGGCAATGAGTTTGTTGCTCAGGAAGAAAATCGTGGGCGCACCGGTAAGAAGATACAGGATGCTCATGAAGCGATTCGCCCGACCTTCGTAGAATTTTCACCTACTGTAATTAAAGAATCACTTGGACGGGACCAATATCGTCTATACCAGTTAATCTGGAAGCGTTTTTTGGCCAGCCGAATGAATCCTGCAAAGTATGAGTCAACCTCCATGAAGATCAAGGGGAATGATTTTCGATTTACTGCATCAACTTCAAAGCTAGTATTTGAAGGTTTCTTAAAAGTATATACACCCGAGGAAGAGGAGGAGAAAGAAGGTATCGCTTTCGATAACCTAAAAGAAGGAGACAAGTTAGAATTGCTGGAGTTAAATAAGAGCCAGCATTTTACTCAACCCCCTGCTCATTATACGGAGGCTTCCTTGGTAAAAACTTTGGAAGAATTGGGAATCGGACGACCAAGTACTTATGCTCCAACAATCACAACGATTATTGCCAGAAGATATGTGGCAAAGGAAAATAAAAATCTGTATGTTACCGAGTTGGGAGAGGCAGTCAACAATATAATGAAGTTGGCCTTTCCAAGTATTGTTGATGTGAATTTTACAGCTAATCTAGAATCTTTGCTGGACTGTGTGGAAGATGGTACTGTTAATTGGAAGACAGTGATAAGAAATTTCTATCCTGATTTAGAAGAAGCAGTCAAAAATGCCCGGGATAAATTAGAGAAAATAAAAATAGAAGATGAGGTAACCGAAGAAATCTGTGAACTATGTGGCCGAAACATGGTGATCAAATATGGACCCCATGGCAAATTCCTTGCCTGCCCGGGATTTCCTGAATGTAAGAATACCAAACCTTATCTGGAGAAGATCGGTGTTTCCTGCCCAGTATGCAAAAGTGATGTGGTGATCCGCAAAACAAAAAAGGGTAGAAAATTTTATGGTTGTATTAATAATCCAGAATGTGAATTTATGAGCTGGCAGAAACCATCAGAAGTACGATGTGATAAATGCGGTAGCTATATGGTGGAAAAAGGTAGTAAACTAGTCTGCGAAGATAAAAACTGTGGCTACTATAAAATGATTGAGAAATAGAATCATCACTAAAAAAATTCGATAATTAATAAAATTGGATACAAAAATGCAAAATTCCTGGAAAATGTGTGTCAAAATCAAGAAAAGACTATTGTTTTTAAAAATAATATATGATAGAATTGAAAAGGCAAACAATTAGAACATATCTATTAGAATAACATTAAAGGAAAAAACCATAAATTTTGAACCCTGGGGAGGATCAGAAAAAAGCTGGGAGGAGCCGTTAATGAGCGTACAATTATTAGATAAAACAAGAAAAATTAATAACCTGTTGCATAATAACAATTCTCATAAGGTCGTATTCAATGATATCTGCGTTGTCCTTAGCGATATTTTAGAATCGAATGTATTAGTCATCAGTCGCAAGGGGAAGGTACTAGGGATTAAGAATCGCGATGATATAGTGGAGATTAAAGAATTAATCAAAGATGTCGTGGGAAGGCATATTGACAGTTTATTAAATGAGCGGCTCTTGAATATTCTATCTACAAAAGAAAATGTAAACTTAAGAACTCTAGGTTTTGAGTTTGATGATGTGGATGATTATCATGCAATCATTACCCCGATTGATATTGCTGGAGAACGTTTGGGAACATTATTTATGTATAAGACAGGTCCTTTATATACAATCGATGATATTATCTTAAGTGAATATGGAACCACGGTTGTTGGTCTTGAGATGATGCGATCTGTAAATGAAGAAAATGCAGAAGAAAATCGGAAAGTTCAGATTGTTAAATCAGCAATTAATACTCTTTCTTTCTCAGAGTTAGAAGCAATTACTCATATATTTGAAGAACTAAAAGGGACAGAAGGAATTCTGGTAGCAAGCAAAATTGCTGACCGTGTTGGGATTACCAGATCTGTTATTGTAAATGCGCTTCGAAAATTCGAAAGTGCCGGAGTAATTGAATCACGTTCATCCGGAATGAAGGGTACCTATATTAAAGTATTAAATGATGTAGTCTTTGATGAGTTACAGAATTTAAAAAATAAGGAATAATGATAAAATGGGGCTATCGCTGAACTGATCCCTATATGTTAGACTAAAATATCTAACATATGGGAGGTTCGTTCAGTGGTAGCCCCGTTATTATGATAACTTCGTATATCAGATTTTGGATTTCGAAAATAGCGTATGATTTTAATCTAATCATACGCTATTTTTTACTAATGCGACAGCCTTATTTTATATTTTATTGAATAGGAAGGTACCAGCTCTAATGGACTTCTCTAAGTTTATGATTGTTAATAAAAATACATGAAATGTGAAAATGCAATATTATTCATAAAAAGAGTAATAGATAATAATAAAATTTATTAAATATCACAAAATTTTAAATTCATAATATTACAAGTACTAACTTAATATGGAAATATTATGCAAAATAAGCATGATATAACCAAAAATCGACCAGATATTAATACAAGGTATGTTATTAATCTACTATTTTTGCAAATACATCTTGTGTTTTTGTGAAAATTATTTATAATTATTAATAGTATAGGAAGGAGTGTAAAAATGATTGGTTCTAATGCATTTAATTATATCAATATACTGGACAAAGCAGCAGATGCCAGCTGGAAAAGAAATGATGTGATCACAAATAATATAGCAAATGTTGATACTCCGGGATATAAGCGTAAGGATGTGCAATTTGAGGCATATCTGATGTCAGCATTAATTGGTGACAACTCCTTGGATCATAGGGTGGCTAATGCTTCGCTAGATGCCTTGGATGCATCTATTTATACCGATTACGCTACACTTAGCTATCGTTTGGATGGTAATAACGTAGATATTGATACAGAAACAGCGAATCTAGCAGAAAATCAGATACGGTATTATGCCTTGATAGATTCTATGACACAGGAGTTTAGTAGGTTAAAAACCGTACTACAGACGAAGTAAGTTGTAATTGTGAAAACACATAGTTAGAACCAGTGTGGCGAACGAAATAATGTATTGAACAAAACAGAGTGAGAAATAAAAGAGTGTGGGAAGTAAAAACAGTGTGAGATACATAACTATGTGGGAATTGGCAACAGTTTGGGAAACGCCAATTGTGTAAAAATCAATAACAGTGTGAGCAATAAAAACTGTATGAAAAATGACTACTGTGTGGGAAAGTAAACAGTGTGGGATAGGCCATTAATTGGTAAACGATAATATTTTGAAGGGGGATTTATCATGTCGGCTATGAATGGAATGAACATTAGCGCTAGCGGTATGTCGGCCCAGCGTCTAAGGATGGACATAATTTCACAGAATATAGCAAATGTGAATACGACTCGAGATGAATTTGGAAATGTATACAGACGTAAATCTGTAGTATTTGCTGAAAAAGATATGACGCCTTTTGGAGATATCCTGATGAAAACGGCAGGGACTGCCGGAAGCGGGGTTAAGGTTACACAGATTGTGGAGGATAACAAATCAGAACTTCGTAAAGTTTATGATCCTTCCCATCCTGATGCGGATGAAGAAGGTTATGTAACCTATCCGAATGTCAATACGGTACAGGAAATGACGGATTTAATTGACGCAACCCGTTCCTATGAGGCGAATGTTACAGCATTTAATGCTGCAAAAAACATTGCATTAAAAGGATTAGAAATTGGGAAATAACTCTTGGAGGTAAAAAATGATAAACTCAATCAATGGTTTGGCCGAATTCAGTAAATATGCTACTAAATCGGTTTCATCTGTAGAGAAAAATCGAAATGCTACCTTTGAAAGCATGTTTCAAGCAGCCGTAAATATGATAAATGAGACAAATCAATATACGAATGCCGCAGAAGAAGCAGAGATGGCTTATGCTCTTGGACTTACAGATAATACCCATGATCTACAGATCGCTCAGCAGAAAGCAAATATTTCGCTACAATATACAGTCGCAATTCGTAATCAGGTCATTGAGGCATATAAGGAGATTATGAACCTGCAGTTCTAATCAAAATCAGGGGAAATACGAACTTAAGGAGCAGCGGTAATGGTCGAAAGAATAAAGCAGTTAGCGAAACAAATTTTAGATTTTTGGAATAAGTATTCAAGTAAGCAGAAGACAATCATAATATCTACCTTCTGCGCGATTTTTTTTGCGTTTATACTCTTGATATATTTTATGGGACGTACAGAGTATGAGGTATTAACAATATGCGAATCACCCAAGGATGCCAGTAAGGTTGTAGAGCTCTTAGAGAAAGAGCAGATCGAGTATAAGCTGGCTTCGGATAATGTAACTGTATCTGTGGATCGTGAAAAGTATTCGGATGCAGTTTTACTTCTAGCTAGTAATGATGTTCCATCCACCGGTATTTCAATTGATGAATTATTGAATAATAGTTTGAGTACGACCAATAGTGATCGTACTTTAAAGCTGAATCTTTACATGCAGAATCAACTTAGAAATTATATTATTACAATGGAAGGTGTGGAGGACGCTCAAGTTTATTACATACCCGTCGAAAGCAGTAATTCCATCCTTGCGGAAGCAGAGGAAACGAGTGCGAGTGTTCTTCTGACGGTTAACGATGATTTTGAGATAGGAACTGCTCAGACGATTGCGGAAGTAGTAGCATCGGTAATTGGTAATGAAACAACGGATAAGATTAAGGTGGCAGATCAGAATGGTACCTTACTTTTTGGTGCAGGAAAAGATCTCTATTCCGGCAGTGCTATCTCGAATGAAGATTATAAAGAACGACTTCGGAATACCTTTATCAATAATCTTTATATGGGATTAATCAAAAGTGGATATGACGATGCTGAAATCATGCCAAATCTAGTCTTCAATATGGATAAGGTAACCGAGCTTTATACGGAATATCTACCCGCGGAAGGTCAAGAGCAAGGCGTTTATGGACGAAGCTATACCTATAATTCAGAAAATTCAGGCTCTTCCGGTGGTGGTATACCTGGGACAAGTTCCAATGATGAAACCAGTTATATGATCGAAGATTCAACTTCAAATACTGGAAGTGTTGAAATAGAAGAAATCGACTATTTACCCAATGAAAGGGTAACAAATACGGAATTTGAAATTGGTGCAGTAATCCCTGAACAATCCTCCATCAGTATTGTTTTGCGTAAACTGATCACTTTAAAAGAGGAAGATCTAGAGTTACAGGGTCTTTTAGATGATATTACTTTTGAGGAATTTGCACTGCAAAATGCTGGAAGTCAGAAGGTAGAGCCGGATCCTGATATCATCACTATGGTTTCCCTAGCTACGGGTATTGATGAAGACAATATCCAGATCATGGCTTACGAACAGCCGGTATTTGTACCTAAAACAGAAGTAATTCGGAGTTGGACAGATTATCTATCCATTATCCTAGCTTTACTCATTGTCGCTTTATTGATCTTTGTTGTATTTAAGGGAATTGCTCCAGTACAAGTTACTGAGCTTGAACCTGAGCTATCGGTTGAGCAACTGTTAGCAACAACGAAAGAGAATCAAACGATTGAAGATATTGAATTTAATGAAGTTTCTGAGACCCGTAGGATGATAGAAAAATTTGTTGATGAAAAGCCAGACGCAGTTGCACAGTTGTTACGTAACTGGCTGAATGAAGATTGGGAGTAAGGGGAGGTAACTATGGCAAAGAGTAATGACATTTCCGGTGTACAAAAGGCTGCGATATTGCTTATCTCCTTAGGACCGGAACGTTCAGCAAGTATATTTAAGCATTTAAAGGAAGAAGAGATTGAAACCTTGACCCTTGAAATAGCCAACACTCGGAGTATATCTCCATCTACCAAGGATCAGGTTATGGATGAATTTTATGAGATTTGTCTGGCGCAGCAATATATTGCCGAGGGTGGTATTGCTTATGCTAAGGAGCTTCTTGAGAAAGCCCTTGGTCCAGATAAAGCAAGGGATGTTATAGGTAAGTTGACGGCATCCTTACAGGTTCGCCCTTTCGAATTTGTTCGCAAAACCGATGCATCTCAGTTGCTTAACTTTATTCAGGATGAGCATCCACAGACGATTGCTTTAATCCTATCCTATTTATCTCCTTCCCAGGCGTCAACGATTATTTCTGCATTGGCACCAGATAAACAGGCAGATGTTGCAAGACGTATTGCGCAAATGGATCGGACTTCGCCGGATGTTATTAAAGAGGTTGAAAAGGTATTGGAGCGTAAGTTGGCTTCCCTAGTAAATCAGGATTATACAATTGTTGGTGGTGTGGACTCCATCGTAGAGATTTTAAATACGGTTGATCGTGGTACAGAGAAACATATTATGGAAACCTTGGAGATTGAAGATCCTGAATTGGCAGATGAAATACGTCGTAAGATGTTTGTATTTGAGGATATCCTCAGTCTGGATGATAGATCGATTCAGAGAGTTCTTAGAGAAGTTGATAATAATGAATTGGCAGTTGCCCTTAAGGGAGCAACGGAAGAGGTTCAGACTGTTATCTTCAATAACCTATCCAAGCGTCTGTCTGCTATGATTAAAGAGGATATGGAATATATGGGCCCTGTACGTTTGAAGGATGTTGAGGAAGCACAGCAGAAGATTGTTAATATTATTCGAAAGCTTGAAGACTCCGCCGAGATTATTATTTCCAGAGGTGGAGGTGACGAAATCGTTGTCTAATGTGATCAAAGCTTATACTGTTTGCTATGATAAGAGTGTTATGAAAACGATTGATAGCCGGCAAACCTGGAAGGATAAAGAGGAATTATTAAGAAAGAAGCAGCATCCGACTCCGTAACCTTCGTCTGAGGAAGGTTTTATAAGTGGAATCAAGGCCACCTTGGTAAAAGAACTTCCTACAGATGAGGATACGAATGAGGATACGAAGCATCAATCCAAGCAGCTTTTAGAGAATGCTAGCAAGGAAGCTGCACAGATTTTAGATCAAGCAAAAGAGGAAGCAAGTCGGAAGCAGAAGGAAATTTATGAAGAAGCTAAGGCCAAGGGTTATCAGGATGGAATGGCCAAAGCACAACTTGAACTTAAGGCAAAGAATGCGGAACTGGATCATAAACTTCAACAGATCCAGCAAGATTATGAGAATATGGTGAAAGAGCTGGAGCCTCAGATTGCAGGAATTATCGCGACTTTGGTTGAAAAAATAACAGGTATTATGGCCAATGATCATGATGAGGTAATCCTGCATCTGGTGGAAAAGGCATTAAAGAATTTAGACCAATCGGATAACCTAACCCTTCGTGTGTCGAAGGAAGATTATAATTTTATCAATGCTAAGAAAGAGATTCTACTTTCAAGTGTAGGAAGAGAGATTGAGATACAGATTATCGAAGATAGTAGTTTAATGAAAAATCAATGTTTAATTGAGACTGATTTAACAGTAATTAATTGTGGTTTAGATGAACAATTAAAGAATCTAATTACTGATATTAAATTGCTCGGTGGAGTGTTATAAAAGATAAAGGCAGGTAACTATGATTTCGATCGATTTGGATAAATACAGTCAACTATTGGATAAAAGTTATGAAAAGGAATATGGTAGAGTTGTTAAGATGGTTGGTTTGACCATTGAGGCATCCGGACCGGCTGCAAATCTGAATGATATCTGCTATATCACAGGAGAAGATCCTAAGGACAAAAAAATAGCTGAAGTTATCGGCTTTCGAGAGAAACGCCTTCTATTAATGCCTTACGATGATATGTCAGGCATTGGAATCGGAAGTTTGGTAGAAAACTCAGGTAGCTCCTTCAAGGTTCCAGTAGGGGAAGAACTTCTGGGTAAAACACTGGATGGATTAGGAAATCCAATGGATGGCACAAAACTCAGCCAATGTGATTATTATCCAGCAGAGTGTGCTCCGCCGGATCCACTAAAAAGGAAAATCATTGATGAGGTATTACCTCTAGGTGTCAAGGCGGTGGATGGGTTACTCACGGTAGGTAAGGGACAAAGAATAGGTATCTTTGCAGGAAGTGGAGTTGGTAAAAGTACTCTACTGGGTATGTTTGCAAGGAATACCAAGGCAGATATTAATGTCATTGCCCTGATCGGCGAGCGTGGGAGAGAAGTACGCGAGTTTATTGAGCGTGACCTTGGTGAAGAAGGTATGAAGCGCTCCGTCCTAGTAGTTGCTACCTCGGACAGACCAGCTTTAATCCGTAATAAAGCTGCTAAGACAGCAACTGCAATTGCAGAGTATTTTAGAGATCAAGGTAAAGATGTTCTTCTTATGATGGACTCCCTGACACGATTTTCCATGGCACAAAGGGAGATTGGTCTTGCTACCGGAGAACCACCGGTATCTAGAGGGTATCCGCCCAGCGTGTATGCTGAGATGCCAAAACTATTAGAGAGAGCTGGTAACTCGGATCGGGGTTCCATTACCGGTTTATATACCGTACTGGTAGATGGTGATGACTTTAATGAACCGATCACGGATACGGCAAGAAGTATCTTGGATGGTCATATTATGCTATCCAGAAAATTAGCCCATAAAAATCATTATCCTGCCATCGATGTTCTTCAGAGTATATCCCGTGTTATGAGTAGTATTGTAAACAATGAGCATAAAGCGGCTGCAGGAAAACTTAAAAATGTTCTTGCTACCTATCAGGATGCGGAAGATTTGATCAATATTGGAGCCTACAAAAGTGGTTCCAATGAAGATATCGATTATGCAATTACAAAGATTAAGGAAGTTAATTCTTTCCTGACGCAAGATGTAAATCAGAAACTGGGATTTGAAGAAGAAATCAATGCATTGATGGAGATATTTAAGTAATCATGAAGAAGTTTCGTTATCGTATGGAAAGTATCCTCCAGTTAAAAATCAAGCTGGAGGAACAGGCGAAAATCACATATAGTGCAGCTAGAATGCGCCTTAACATGGAAGAACAGAAGCTTGCACAAATGAACAAGCAAAAGGAGTCTTATGAAGATCGGCTAAGAGGCTTAAGATCATCGAGACTGGACCTGGTAGAAATACGCCGTTGTGAAGATGCTATAAAGATCATGCAGTACAAGATTGAGCATCAAAAATATATTGTCAAAGAAGCGGAGAAACGGTTGGAAGCAGAGAGAATTAAACTAAAGAATGCAATGGCAGAGCGAAAAACCCAGGATAAACTGAAAGAAAAAGCCTTTGAGGAATATAAGATCGAATTTGAAGCGGAAGAACGCAAAGAAGCGGATGAATTAAATAGCTTCCGTTATAGTAATATTACGCTGGGTGAGGAGGACAGGTAATGGCAAGAAAGAAGAAAACCGGCGGCAATAGCAATAATAAAGAGGGAAATAAGCTGTTGACGACATTAATCGCACTACTAATCGTTATCATCTGGCTTGCAATATTTGGACTATTAATCAAACTGGATGTGGGTGGTTTTGGCTCCGGTGTACTACGGCCAATATTGAAAGATGTACCGATTATCAATCGGATTCTTCCTGACTTTTCTGAAGAAGAGATAGCAGCGGAGAATAACTATTCCTATTCCTCTCTGACAGAAGCGGTTGCAAGAATTAAGGAATTGGAGTTACTTCTTGCACAGAAGGAACAGAAGAGTACAGAAAATGATCAAAAGATATTGGAACTTCAGGCTGAGATAAATCGATTAAAAACCTTTGAAGAAAAACAAGCTGAGTTTGAAGCAAGGCAGCTGGAATTTGATACAAATGTAGTATTGAATGAGAAAGCTCCAGAACCGGAGGAATATAAGGCTTATTATGAGGAAATTAATCCTACCAATGCAGAGATCATCTACCGGCAAGTTGTCGAACAACTACAGTACTCTGAAGGAATCAAGGAGAAGGCAAATATCTATAAGAATATGGATCCAGAAGCGGCAGCGAAAATACTGGAAACGATGTCAGCGGATATCGAAGCCGTGGCTCAAATATTACTCAGTATGAAGGATAAAGAAAGCGCTGAAATTATGGCGGAGATGGATCAAGTATTCGCAGCCAAAGTAACAAAAAAGATGCTTGATATGGATGCAGAAAAACTAGTTGATTAATTACAACTCATTGGATTAAAGAATGATGGTAATACCACATTTTTTAATATATTCAAAAAAGTTATAAGTTATAAATAACTTTTTTAACTGAAAATAGAGAGGAAACTGTAAATTGCAGTTTACCTTGAGGAAAGGAGGAGAGCAAGTGACGACCAAGAACGTAGTTGCCCGTTTATCAAACCTATCCGGGAACACCCTTCCAGGTGTCCGTTCAAAGAGTAATCAGCCAAACAATAATTTTGAGCTTATTATGGGGAATAGTATGAGAACAAAGCAGGAGATGATAAAAGACAATGCTAGTCAGAATATTAAGCCCCAAGCCATGACCAATGCCTCTGAAATAAAGCAGGCTGTCAGTGATGACAAAGATGACAAATTTAAGGTAGATAAGAAAATCAAAGAGCCTGTTAAAAAGCCAGATAAGAAGATGACTGCTTCGGACATTTCAGAGAAAGAAAAAGAAAAGCCGATTGAGAAATCTGATAGGGAATTACTGGAACAGATTGGCGGGATGGTGGCTGAACTGAGAAGTATCTTAACGAAACTTTTAGATCTCAACCCAGAAGAGTTCGAGGAGCTGATGAACAGTCAGGGATTAAGCGATTATGATCTCATGAATGTGGATAATCTGACACAATTGCTACTATTACATAATGGTTATACACAAATCTCTGCAGTTCTTATGGATGAGAACCTGGCGGAAAAGGTGCAGCAACTTTTGCAGACCGTGGACCAACTGGAAGAAAATGCTGGAATTAGCCTTACGGATGAACAATTACAAGAAACCCTGAAACAATTGCTGGCTTTACAAGAAACAGATATGGATGGGGATGCGCAACTTTTTGGAAGTATTCCGACAGAGGAAATTGAGCTAACATCCGATAATCCAGCCTTAGAAGGAATTTCAGACCAGAATGATAGAATAGCAGAGCTGGTTAAGGAAAGCAGCGGATCCGTAACCGTTCAATCAGAGCAAAAGGAAATGATAAGCGCATCAAAGCAGGAAACAGAAGAAGGAACAACTGTAAATGATCCGAATGCTTCCAGGACAGATAGTGCCGTAGAGGATGCATTTGAAAGATTGAATCAAACAAACACCCTTAACAAGGACAGTGAACCGGACCAAAATCCTTCGAATCAATTCCAAGATTTTGTAGACCAATTGGTTAATGCTTCCGGGCAGACCACACAGGTAGACCTAGCGGGAGAGGCTGTTCAGGTGACACAGCTGAGAGAAATTGCCAATCAAATTATTGAGCAAATTAAAGTCTTCATTAAACCTCAGCAAACATCTATGGAATTACTATTGAATCCAGAAACACTTGGAAAGGTTAACCTGACGGTGCAAGCAAAGGAAGGTGTGCTTTCAGCACAATTTACGGTACAGAATGAACTTGTCAAGGAAGCAATCGAGAGTCAGATGTTTACATTAAAGGACACCCTCGAGCAGCAAGGTCTTAAGGTGGAAACCATAGAAGTTACCGTAGCTGAATATGAATTCGCACAAAGCAACCAAGCCGGATCCCAGGAACCGGAAAAGCAGAAGAAAGGGATGTCTGGTAGAAAAATTACCTTAGAAGAAGCAGTACAAGGGAATCAATTTACGCAGGATGATGAGAAACCAGTAGATGGAACTGGAGTACGGGGAAGTCTGGTAGATTATACCGCGTAAACAAGAAAATAGAAATAAGGGAAAGGAGGAAGATAAAATGGCAGAGTTAATTCAATCCGTAACCGATGGTATTATTGATCAAGCAAAAAGAAATCTCCAGGCAAAGGAAACCACTGCATCAAACGCACTAGGCAAGGATGCTTTTCTTCAATTACTGGTAACCCAGATGAAGTATCAGGATCCCTTGAATCCGAATACGGACACAGAGTATATTGCACAGCTGGCGACTTTCTCACAGTTAGAGCAGTTACAAAATTTGAGTTCACAAATGACCAGTTCACAAGCCTTTAGTTTAGTTGGAAAGTATGTTCAGCTAAAAACGACAAATTCAAGAGGTGAGATTACTACAATTAGCGGCAGAGTTGATTTTGTAAATATTACTGCAGGAAAGGCTTATCTATCTGTCAATGGAAATCTACACTCCATCGATCAACTTGACAGTGTGATAGCAGATGAATATATCTTGGAGAAAAGCCTTCCTAGTATAAAACAAAAAGTAGAGCTTTCCTTTGATGCTGAGAAACCAGAGAATCTTTCCTTTGAGGTGAATCTTGGCGAAGGTGATACTGTGGCAGACCAGGTTGCAATTGTAATTGATGGAACCCTACTAGATTCTAATTTGGTTAGACTGTCTGGCAATAAGGTAACGATCGACAAGGCTGTATTAGAAAAATACCCGAATGGAGAATATCCTGTTGCTGTAATATTTAATGATCCTTATTTAACCACAGTAACGGATAAAGTAACTTTGAAGATTACAAATTCTACAGTAACCGAGATGCCTACGGATGAAAATGGTAATGACGAAGGTGAGGATCAGACTCCTGAGATGATTTAATTCATTAAGCTTAGGGAAGGTGATACATATATGAATATTCCAGTAAATCAATTCCCTTCTATTGAGCAGATGAGAAGACAGCTGGGAACCGATAAGGGGATCAGCGGAAATCAACCCTATAAGTCTTCATCCGGTATATCTTTTCATGAAATATTAGAAAAACAGGTTGTACAAAAAAACCGTGATCTAAAGTTTTCTAAGCATGCGAATGAAAGATTAGCAAGTCGTAACATTGATTTAACGGAGGATCAGTTAAGACGATTGGAAACCGGAGCAAAAAAAGCGTCAGAGAAGGGTATCAAAGAATCCTTGGTTATGGTGGACAATCTAGCCTTTATTGTAAATATTAAAAACAAAACTGTAATTACGGCAGTAAATGATGGCGAAGAAAAGGTGTTTACCAATATCGATGGAGCAGTTGTTATATAACGCCGGACCTTAGGGAGGCGTTCGTATCCATGACTGATTGATTGGATACAAAGAATGAAATAACTTTAGGAGGTCAATGAATTATGATGAGATCATTATTCTCTGGTGTTTCCGGCTTAAAGGTACATCAGACTAAGATGGATGTAATAGGTAACAATATTGCAAACGTTAATACCGTTGGCTTTAAATCCAGTTCCGTTAATTTTTCGGATGTATTTTATCAGACAACACAGAGCGCTTCCGGTCCAAATGCGGCTACCGGTTCGGCAGGACGTAATGCAATGCAAATTGGACTTGGTGCAAATGTAGCCTCCATTACGCAATCCATAACTACACAGGGGGCATCCCAGAGAACGGACAACCCCTTTGATGTTATGATTCAGGGGGACGGTTTCTTTATTGTTAATAGTGGAGGAACCAATTATTTTACTAAGGCAGGTGCCTTTGGCGTAGATGCCTTCGGTACCCTATGCACCCCTACTGGAGCAACCGTAATGGGCTGGCAAGTAAATGATGATGGTGAAATCGTAAGGGATACGGTATCAGCGCTTCAAATCATGTCACCGAAGAACTTATATTCAGAGCCTGAAGCTACGAAAGCTGCCTATGTTTCAGGTAATATAGATAGTATCGATACACAATTAACTAGTGATGTTGGTAAAATCGTAAATATTTCCTTCTATGATAAGACTGGCCATAGCTATACGGCAGACATAAAGATTTCTAGAGATGAGTCAGATCCGGAAGGACGGTATAGCGTATCGATTACTGACATTATAGATGAAAATAACCAATCTATTTTTGTTAAAAAAACAAAGGATACAGATGGTAAGGATATCTATGTAGCCTCTGATATTACGGAATTTACCTTTGGTGGATACGAGTTCCGTGTGGCAACCGATGGAATCGATGTGGAAACTGGTGAGGTAACGCTGGAATCGACTGGTGTTCCGATTCTGACCTTTGATTCAGCAAATGGTAAATTCTTACGTATCGTTGGCACTGGGGATGATGGTGGAACAGATGATGATAACGTCAACAACATCTCTTTGAATATCAATCCGACATTATCAGAGGAAGAAAATCTGTTTTCTAATATTGAAATCGACTTCTCATCGATAACTCATTTTGCTACCAACGGTACTTCCAATTTAACGGCAGTGAAAGGTAATCTGGAAGGTAAGGATGGGGGCAAACGATTTGGTAATATGACTGGTGTTAGTATCGACACGGCAGGTAAGATTTATGGTAAATATGATAATGGAGATAGTGTGTTACTTGGCCAGTTGGCGGTTGCTACCTTCTCCAATCCGGCCGGTCTTGAAGCCGTTGGTAACAATATGTTTGCTGCAACACAAAACTCCGGTGAATTCGATGGTATCGGACAAGATCCGACACAGGGGGGCGGTAGTCTAACAACCGGTGTATTAGAGATGTCTAACGTAGACCTTGCGGCACAGTTTACAGAAATGATAACAACCCAAAGAGGTTTCCAGGCGAACTCTAGAATTATTACCACATCAGATAGTATGCTTGAAGAACTTATCAACTTAAAACGATAATTTAAGATAAGCTAATCAATTGAAATAGGATGGGTGGCGGTATCTCGCTGCCACCTATCAATTTCAATTAAATATTCCGGTATGGAAGGGGGATGCAAATGATAGAAGTAACCAGGCTGAATGATAAAAAACTGTTGATCAATGCGGACTTAATCGAAAAGGTTGAGGAATCTCCTGATACCATGATTACATTGACCTCCGGCAATAAAGTAATCGTAAAAGAAAGTAGACAAGAGATTAGAAATCTAGTAATATTATACAAAAAAGAGATATTTTGTAGAGAATTGTAGATAAAGTTATGATGGAAATATCGTAGGTTAGAGAAATATACAAGGATGGAAGGTGGCAATTTTGGATATAGCATCCATACTGGGTTTAATATTGTGTCTCGTAGTAATGGTCTATGGTATTTTGGTTGGACAAGATAGTATGGCAGTTCTATTAAATTTCTATAATGTCCCATCAATATTCGTTACCTTTGGTGGAGCGTTTTGTTGTGTACTCATTATGGCACCGGATCTAAAAGGATATTGGGCAAATTTAAAAAGTTTTACCCTTATCCTAAGGAAAGTTCCATCAAATGAAGAAGATACCATCCGTACGATCATTGAATTATCCAATGTAGCAAGAAAGGAAGGCCTGCTAGCATTGGAGGAAGCTGCGAACAACATTGAAGATGAATTTTTAAAAAAGGGTGTATTGCTGATTGTGGATGGTACGGATCCAGAATTGGTACGAAGTATTATGGAAACTGAATTAAACTGTATTGAGGAGCGCCACGCTAGCAAAGTGAACTTCTGGGACAACTTTGCAGCCATGGGACCTGCCTGGGGTATGATTGGTACTTTGATTGGTCTTATTAACATGCTTCAAAAAATGGAGGATCCCAAATCAATCGGGCCGAATATGGCCGTAGCCTTAATAACGACTTTCTATGGATCCGTATTGGCTAACTGGATATGTATTCCGATATCAACAAAGTTAAAAGCAAATAATGCTCAGGAAGTAAGAATAAAAGAAGTCATAGTTGAAGGACTTTTATCGATACAGGCAGGTGAGAACCCTAGAGTCATTGAAGAGAAATTAAAATCCTTCCTGTCCCCTGCCCGTAGAGCTGCTATGCAGGAAGAAGGCGGTGAGGAGATTGGCTAGAAAAAGGAGAGAACCGGATTCTGGACCGGGTCAACCATGGTTGAACACCTTTGCAGATCTAATGAATTTACTTCTATGTTTTTTTGTAATGTTATTTGCAATGTCTGAGGTAGACGCAATAAAATTTGATCAGATTTCGGTATCTATGCAAAATTCTTTTGGGATATTAGAGGGTGGAAGTTCATCCATCTTGGAAGGGCAGTTGATTTCTTCTGGTATATCTCAGTTAAATGATCTAGATCAGTATTATTCTAGCATGGGTATTGATGACGAGGAGGGCAATACCTCTAAATCAAGCGAGAAGGACGTGGAATTTCAAGAGGCCATGGATAAGATACGGGAAGAAATGGAGAGATCCACGACAAAAATGTATGATGACGTTTCGGAATTAACAAAGGAATACAGCCTTGGTCGATATGTTGAATTAGCAATTGATCCGGAATATCAATTTGTTCAGCTTTCTTTGAAAGGTTCCATTTTATTCGATTCTGGTAAGGCAGAGATTAAGGAGGAGGCTAAGCCTATCCTATCCAAGATTGGTGATCTACTTGCTAAATTTGAAGGATATACGATAGAAATTGAAGGACATACAGATAATGTCCCAATGACCAGTGGTACCTATAAGGATAATAATTGGCTATCTTCGGCCAGAGCCTTAAATGCTGCGGATTATCTTATTAAAAATAATAATCTTGATCCGGCAAAGCTTAAATATTCCGGAAGAGGTGAATATGAGCCGATTGCAAGTAACGATACTCCGGAAGGCAAAGCAAAAAACCGAAGGATAGAGATCAAAATCTATAATGAATTCAAGTAATTAAGAGCAATAATAAGTGAGGAATCCTTTGGGAAGAAGAATTGTGTGAAGGGGAAACGATAATGAAGAAAAACATACTGACTATTATAATTTTAGCAATGACACTGGTCAATATGGTGTTATCGGCAGTCATAATTTTCACCATTGTACCGACTGCCAATAAAACGAATAATCTGGTAAGTAAAGTGGCTCAGATCATTGATTTGGAAGTGGAA
Organism: Clostridiales bacterium; assembly: GCA_012519195.1. Taxonomy (GTDB): domain Bacteria; phylum Bacillota; class Clostridia; order Lachnospirales; family Lachnospiraceae; genus Mobilitalea. The sequence goes on from JAAYQP010000141.1 coordinate 19,626, forward strand.
ACAGAGGAAGTTAAACCGATCTCGGTATCCGATATCAACATCCATGAAATTCCCGAGAAACTAACCATTAATTTGAAGAGAACTAATAATATTAATCACTATGCGGTATTAAATGTGTCCTTATCTGTAAATAAAGTTCATGAGGATGCTGAAACTATAGAACCTTTAATTGAAGTTCATGCGAATGAAATTAAAGAGATTGTAACAGAAGAATTCTCTAAATATGCAATTGATGAAGTGATGACCAAGAAAGATGAAATTAAAGAACAAGCCCTAACAAGAATCCAGGATCATTTTCACTCCGATTGCATAGTAAATGTATCATTTGGAAATATGGTATTACAGTAATAAAAATGATGATTTTCTTCGAAATATGTGCTATTATGGGAATAGATAACTAGGAGGTAATGACAATGAGCGATGTCTTATCCCAAAACGAGATAGATAACCTACTGGCGGCGATAAGCAGTGGTGAATTGGATGCGGATGAGTTTAAACAAACGAATGAGAAACAGATTAAAAATTATGACTTTGCCAGACCGTCCAAGTTTTCTAAGGAACATCTTCGAACATTAAATATTATATTTGAGCACTATGCGCGACTGCTGTCGACAAATTTGCCGGCATATTTGCGTAAGAATGTTCAAGTGGAAGTAGTCAATTCCGAAGCGGTCACCTATTCCGAATTTACGAATGCTTTATCGAATCCTGTATTATTGGGAATTATTGATTTCGCTCCATTGGAGGGAAACATCATAATTGAATTGGCTGATAATTTAGGTTACGCAATTGTAGATCGAATGCTAGGAGGCGGAGGCTATCCCTTAAATAAGATGAGGGATTTTTCAGAAATTGAACTTACAATTATAGAACGTATCTTCAATATATGTACGAATCTACTTAGGGAACCATGGGCAAATGTTATTCAAATACAACCAAGACTACTAAGAATTGAAACAAATTCACAGTTTGCACAGATTATTTCACCAAGTGAAATGACTTCAATCGTAACTTTAAATATTAAGCTTGGAAATATAGAGGGAATGATGAATATTTGTCTTCCCTATGTATGCCTAGAGAAAGTGATTGATAAATTGAATACGAAATATTGGTATTCAACGATGCAATTGAAGGATGATAAATCCTATCAAGATCTGATTGAGATTGCAATTGCAAAGGCAAAGGTGCCAATTCGTGCAGTACTTGGGAAAAGTACAATTTCCGTCAATGATTTTATCAATATGCAGCGGGGAGATATCATTAAGTTAAATACCAAAGCAGAAGATGAACTGAATGTTTATGTTGGAAATATACTTAAATTTCAGGCGCTTCCGGGTTCTTCCTCAGGTACATATGCGATAAAAGTTTCATCAATAATTAGAGGAGAGGAGTAACATGCAATGGATGGTATGCTATCTCAAGAAGAGATAAATGCCTTACTGAATGGTTTAGGCAATGAGGGAGCAGTTGAAACTGAGAAACTGACGGATGCTGAGAAAGACGCAGTCGGTGAAATTTCAAATATTAGTATGGGAACTGCAGCTACAACACTGTCTTCCTTAGTTAATCAAAAGGTGGTTATAACTACACCGGTCGTAGAATATGCAACTTGGCAAGATATCGTTAACAGTTATGATAAGCCTTGTGTTTTTATACAAATCTATTATGAAGATGGTCTTGATGGTAATAATATTCTAATTCTAAAGGAAAAGGATGTAAAAGTTATTACCGACTTAATGATGGGAGGAAATGGAGCCTATCTGGATGGTGAACTAACAGATCTTCATCTTAGCGCAATTAGTGAGGCCATGAATCAGATGATGGGTTCTGCCGCAACATCGATTTCTTCCATGTTGGAAAAGAGGGTTAATATAAGTCCTCCAGTTTCCACTGTTGAAGAATTAGATAGTAGTGTCAGTGGAGAAAATATTGCTGACTTTCTAAAGAATTCCTTTGTGCGTGTATCTTTCCATATGGAAATTGGAGATATGGTAGATAGCGTTTTAATGCAGCTTTATCCATTTGAATTTGCTAGAAACCTATATAAGCAATTTATCGAGGTGTCAAACGGCGATTCAAATGTAGCACCGGAATTAATAAAGGAGGAAGCGAAACCACAAGCTCAGACCCCTCCGGCCAATGAAACACAGCAGGGACCGACTCAGCAAACTCAGGGATACAATCCATATGATGGAATACCGTTTCCCAATATGGGGGCTATGCCGAATGGAATGCAAAATGCTATGCCTTATTCGATGCCTCCAATGCAGGATGTGAATGTTTCTCCCGTTCAATTTGCACCTTTTCAATCTGCATCCAATGTAGTCGCTCCACCGGAGAATATAGATCTTTTAATGGATGTTCCATTGGAAGTAACGGTTGAACTAGGTAGGACAAGCAAATCCATTAAGGAAATTCTTGATTTTTCACCTGGTACAATTATTGAATTGAATCGTCTGGCCGGTGAACCGATTGATGTACTGGTTAATGGTAAATTTGTTGCTAAGGGTGAAGTAGTGGTTATGGAAGAGGCATTTGGCATTCGCATAACTGAGATTACAAAACAAAATCAAATTAACTAGGAAATACAAAACAATCAAAAAAAGATAGGAGAATAGAAATGGCAAAAAGAATTTTGATTTGTGATGATGCAGCTTTTATGAGAATGATGATTAAGGATATCTTAACAAAGAATGGGTATACCATTGCAGGAGAAGCTGAAAATGGATTAAAAGCAATTGATAAGTATATGGAAACAAAGCCTGACCTGGTAATGATGGATATTACAATGCCTGAGATGGATGGAATCCAGGCTTTAAAGAAGATTAAAGCTGCCGATCCGAATGCTAATGTTATTATGTGTTCAGCTATGGGACAGCAGGCCATGGTTATTGAATCTATTCAATCAGGTGCAAAAGACTTTATTGTAAAACCCTTCCAAGCTGACCGTGTACTGGAAGCAGTTAAGAAAGCGGTAGGTTAATTCTATGAAAAACAGAGCCATTTTGCTGGGGGAAGATCTTGCATCAAAATTGAATTCAGAATTGATCGATGATAATGTACCAAAGATAACCTCATCAACATCGGAAAGTGTGTGGCATTTAATTGGCTTAGTTTTATTATTGATTGTTATTTTAATAGCAGCATATTATACAACAAAATTTGTAGCTAATGCAAAATTCGGTCAATTAAGGACCAGCAATTTTAAGCTCATTGATTCTTATCGTATTGCTCCTAATAAAATGCTTCAGATTGTTAAAGTTGCCAATAAGTATCTTGTACTTGCAGTCAGTAAGGATAGTGTTGAATTTATTACGGAATTAGAGGAAGCAGAAGTAATGGTGAGAGATACCCGATCAATTGAAAAGCAAAGTTTCAAAAAAATCTTAGAAAAAATAAAAGAGAAGAATGGATCTGAGTAAATTGATCGATAAAGATTTAGTAAAGAAAAGGAAGTTAAGGTTGAGATTCATGAATAGATATAATAAAAATTGCATTAATAGTAAGCTTACCATAAAGATTGTTATATTATTTATGATTTGCACATTTACTTTCTTTGGGATCACCACCACTGCCTACGCAGGTACCATCAGGGATAATATTACTTCTGAGGAAAGGATAGAGAGTGGAGACAATTTAAGTGGAGCCTTAGGTCCATTAGAATTTACACTCAATACTGGGGAGGATAATGGTACCTTGTCTTCAACACTACAGATATTACTTGTTCTGACAGTGATTACCCTTGCTCCTTCCATATTAATTATGGTAACTTCCTTTACCAGAACCATTATTGTTTTGCATTTTGTTAGGTCAGCTTTAGGTACGCAATCAACCCCGCCGAATCAGGTATTAATTGGATTGGCTTTATTTCTGACATTGTTCATTATGTCGCCGGTCTTTATGAAGATCAATACAGAAGCGATTCAACCTCTATCCGCAGGGGAGATCACCAAGGAGGAAGCTTTTGAGGCTGGAACTGGGCCTCTTCGTACCTTTATGCTAGAGCAAACTGAGGTAAAAGATTTAAGATTATTTATGGACATCGCTGGAATATCGAAAGTTGAAACGGTAGACGATATTCCTTTGACTGTCATCATTCCCTCATTTATTATAAGTGAATTAAGAACAGCCTTTATCATTGGTTTCTTGATTTATATTCCATTTATCATAATTGATATGGTAGTGGCATCAACTCTGATGTCCATGGGTATGATGATGTTACCACCTACCATGATTTCCATGCCATTTAAAATACTCTTATTTATTGTAGCAGATGGCTGGAACCTTATTATAGGAGAAGTTGTTAAGACATTTTATTAGAGGGGATGATTGGTATGAATGAAATTATAGTGATTGACATTGCGAAGCAAGCACTTTTTCTAGTATTAAAACTAGCTGCTCCCATGCTAATCACCTCCCTGGTAATCGGTTTGATTGTCAGCATCTTACAAACAGTTACTTCAATTCAGGAGCAGACCCTCACATTTGTTCCGAAACTAATTGCAGTATTTCTAGTTCTCATGCTGTTTGGTAATTGGATCATAACCAATATCAGGGAATTCACTGTTGAATTATTCACTAACTTTAGTTATTACATTGATGTACTATGACGATAGTTATTGAAAACTTCGAATTCTATTTATTAATACTTGTGAGGATCACCGGGTTTGTTTATACGGCTCCTTTTTTTTCGTTAAAAGGAGTACCATTTCGAGTGAAAACCGGCTTATCCATTATAATGGCCATGCTAGTTCTACTCATAATACCCTATACCCCTCTGGAATACACCGGAGTCATCGGTTACTCCATACTTTTAGTAAAAGAAGCAATCGTTGGTGTATTAATGGGGTTTTTTACAAATATTGCGTATTATATCTTGAACTTTGCAGGGCAGTTTATAGATATGGAGATCGGTTTTTCCATGGTAAGTCAGCTTGACCCCTTAACCAGGATTCAGACCACGATAACATCTAATTTATATAGTTATTTGGTAATGCTGATTATGCTGATAACGAATCTACATCATCATTTTTTGAAAGCGATTGTTGATTCCTTTCAGGTGGTTGCTGTAGGGAAAGCTATAATTAACCCCGCAATGTATCAATTAATGGTTAAGTTTATGGCGGATTATTTTATCATCGGTTTCCGAATCGTTTTACCGATATTTGCAGCTATTTTGATTGTTAATACCGTTCTGGGAATCCTAGCTAAGATAGCTCCAGAGATGAATATGTTCGTTATTGGTCTACAGTTGAAGGTTTTTGTTGGTCTTTTTGTAATGACTCTTATAATAGAGCTGATACCTTCTGTGGCGGATTTTATTTTTAATGAAATGATCATTATGTTAAAAAGCATTATCGAGTATTTAGGCTAATAAGGAGGGAAAACCTCCGTAAGTAAACGAGGAGGGAGTCTTAAATAGTCACTTTAGAGGGAAACCTTCAAATGGAGGGTGGAATGAAGGAAGAATTATGTATGCATCTGACCTATCGACTTCCTTATAATCTCCAGTTTTTCGCCAAGGAAGGAGCCGGCGGTGACAAAACTGAGGAGCCTACGGCGAAAAAGCTTCAGGATGCTAGAAAAGAAGGACAGGTTGCGCGAAGTACAGAATTGATTACAGCTTCCGCCTTAATCACACTTTTTGTTATATTAAAGTTATTTGTTGGATTCATGGCTGAAAAATTTATGGAGACTTTTCGAAGAACTTATTCTAGTATCGACAAGATTGTCAGTGATGATTTTACGACAAATCTATTTCAGGCTCTATTGTCTGATGGCATTCTGACAATTATATGGATCTGTTTGCCTGTCTTTTTATCGGCAATGGTTGTTTCCTTTGTCGTTACCCTATATCAGGTTAAGTGGAAAGTATCGGGCAAATTATTACAGCCTAAATTTGATAAAATCAATCCGATTAAAGGATTTTCTAAAATATTTAATAAAGATAAGATTGTTCATCTTTTGATTTCGGTCATCAAAATTATGCTGATCTTTTATATCGTATATGATGCTTTAAAAGAGAAATGGGCTCTTCTTGTAACCTTATATGATATCCATTTAATGCAGGCTATTATGCTCATCAGCGATATCGTAATCGAATTAGGTATGCAAATTAGCATGATATTTTTAATCATTGGATTTGGTGATCTGATTTACCAAAAGTTTAAGTTTAGAAAAGATATGCGGATGACCAAGCAGGAAGTTAAAGATGAATTTAAGAATACAGAGGGCGATCCCCAGATTAAAAGCAAAATACGTGCTAGAATGCGCGAGGCATCGCAAAGAAGGATGATGCAAGCTTTACCACAGGCGGATGTCGTTATAACCAACCCAACCCACCTGGCAGCTGCCATCAAATATGACAAGGATACAGCTGATGCACCAGTGCTAATCGCAAAAGGGGCGGATTATCTAGCACAGAAGATTAAGGATATCGCCAAGGAAAATAATATTGAAATCGTTGAGAATAAGCCCTTAGCCAGAATGCTCTACTATAATGTGGAGATAGGAGCGCAAATTCCTCCGGAACTCTATCAGATGACGGCGGAGGTTTTGGCTTATGTATATGGGTTAAAGAAATAGATGGGAGGTAATCCTCTAAATTTAGTACGGAGGAAATTCCTCCTAATAAAACAAGGGAGGTAATCCTCTAAATTTAGTACGGAGGAAATTCCTCCTAATAAAACATGGGAGGTAATCCTCCTAAATTTAGTACGGAGGAAATTCCTCCTAATAAAACAAGGGAGGTAATCCTCTAAATTTAGTACGGAGGAAATTCCTCCTAATAAAACAAGGGAGGTAATCCTCTAAATTTAGTACGGAGGAAATTCCTCCTAATAAAA
>JAAYQP010000142.1 GCA_012519195.1 Clostridiales bacterium
GATTCCGGTGTTAGAGTATCCGATATAGCAGAGAGAATGGGAGTTACAAAGGCTAGCGTTAATAATGCCATGGCTACGCTTGCTAGCAAAGGGCTGATTACCAACGAAAAATATAAAGAGGTCTTTTTAACCGCTGCAGGTCTTGAGCAGGCTAAATTAACCTCTAAAAAACATCGAACTTTATTACAATTTTTCACCGAAGTATTACATGTAGATAAGAACACTGCCGACAAGGATGCCTGCAGGATCGAGCATGTAATCAGTAACGACTCCATCCGTGCAATGCGTGAATATATGCTTACAAATAAAACCCACGATCATTCTAATTAATTATTCTTAACGCCATAAATTTCTTTCACTTTTATGATACGATTAACACGAATATTACTTACCATCATAATGGACACAATCAGTATTAATAATAAGTATATAATAATAAATCTCGCTGTAAATCCCTTATGTAAATAGCTGTTGACCAGTAAAGCAGTTACCAATATAAAACCGGATGCAGTGATCGGAAGCCCAGTAAAATAAAGACAATGCCCTTGTAAATTATACCTAGCCAAGCGATATCCACCAGCTAGTGGATGTAGTATTAGGATAACCATCATATACCATGGAATAAAATTCATATTCGATATAAATAAGGCAATAGGGGCTACTCCAAAGGTTATAAAATCTGCAAACGAATCCAGTTGTTTTCCCATATCAGTAGAGGCATTTAAATGACGTGCCAAACAACCGTCCAGCAAATCAAGAATAACTGCTATATAAATCATGTAGCACCCTAATTTTATACCGGATATAGAATGATTGTGTATCGTTGAACAGATAACAAGAATACCGATTGCCATATTACTAAAAGTAAGTGCATTAGGTAAATGTTTTAATTTTGCAATTTTCATCTTTTCCTTCCTCTCCATTTCCATATACCGGCATATACAAAACTGATAAGAATAACAAACCAAAAAGTTATAAAGCGAAACAGTAATGTAATTGCGAATGCATCATTTGCATTCATCTGCATTACAATTAATAAGCTTGTCATCGTTGCTTCAAAACCACCAATTCCACCAGGAAGTAATGGGATCATTCCTACCATATAGGATACAAAAGTAACTTCCGTCAAGAAAATCCAATCATAATTTGTAGTAAATAAATGTACTAGCAAAATCATTTTCAAAGGAAATAGTATCCATATGGTAAGCGACAAAAGAAACTGCTTATAGATCTCTCCTTTCATGTTTTTTAACACCTTAATATTCGAAAGCAAGGTGATCATGAAAGTATGTAAAATACCCGTCCATCTATGTTTAGGAGTTATATTTGTAATTCTATCTTCTAAGAAAGAGGTACCGATAAACATTGCAACTAATAAGCCAATTAAGGCTAAAAGAAAGAAATATACCATAACCTTTACAAATGTGGCTTGGAAAATTTCAATTTTGTTTGAAACATGTGCGAATGCAAATAAATTTATGATAAAAAAGCTAGAAAAACTAACCATTTTCTGCATCGTTACCAATGTCGCAGCCTCTTGTGATGAGTAATTTAACTCATTATTCAAAAGCAGTGCTCGAGTCACTTCTCCACCGACTTTTACTCCCGGTGTAATACATTCTATAATTGCACCTCTTGCATTTACATAAAGCATCTTAAAGAAGTTATGATTTCCTCCCATAATCTTACCAATTCTACACCATTGATAATTGATAAGAAGCTGGCTAATTACTTGTATGATTAATAAGCCTATGAATGCCAATAGAGGTACTTGTCTAATACTAATGAGCAGATTTGTAAAATCAAATTGCCATAGTATCAGTACTAGTAGAATGGAGAGTAAAAGGTATCCCAATTTTTTCATGGTTCTACTCTCCTTATGATTTAATAAATAATGCCGTACTATCAACATTTCTCCAACTATGTACTGCTTTTCCACTACAAGACTGGAACACCGACAGATCATTAATAGAATATAGATTGCTTAAGGTCTTCTTTGGTAAGCGCACTAAAATCTTAGCACCCATACGACATCCTTGTCTTAAATGGCAGAAAACCTTCTCCATAGGGCTTACTTGCACGGCCATATGGATTACACTATAATCTTCGGGAGAAATATTATTTCCATCACTATGTAGCACCGTAATGGAATCGGAATACCCTAATTTTTCGATCAGTCCTTTTGCTATACATACACAACATTCGTCATTATCAATAATTGTTACATGAGCACCTGTGTACTCATGTAACAATATTCCACTAAAGGGGCAAGGCCCACCACCGATACATAAAACCTTATCTGTTGCTTGAATGTTGGCCAAAGTCACTTCTTCCCTAACTAGTTTTTTATAATATAAGGAAAGCGTTCGATAAATGGGAGTATTCTTTGCTGCTAATCGTTCTAAAACTTTGGTTGTCCTTGGTATCACCTTAACCATACTAAAACCGCCCCTTACTTTGACACATATTACATAAACATATGCGCTATTTGATTGATAAGTCCTGCCACAACAAATGCGCTGATAACTGTAGAAATACCAATCATTACAGCTACCTTCGTATTGAATTCCTTGGATAGAATACCAAATACCGATAAGCATGGTAAATATAGCAATGCTACTGTTCCACCAACAAAAGCTTGTAGCGCTGTTAATCCTTCAATTGCCAGTAATGGAGCCACTGCCATTTCTCGACGGACAATTCCTAGAATTAAAGCGATTACCGCATCCTTTGGTAATCCAAGCCATCCACTTACGATAGGCTCAAGATATACTGCAATCAGATTAAGCAAACCAGTTTCTTTTAAAACCGCTGCAATTATAATAGATAGTAACATTGGTACTTCAGCTTCTAGTAAGAAATGTTTCATACGAAGCATTAACTTCTTCGCATATGCTTTACCATTTGGCATCAATAGATTAGGAATCTCGATAACCATAGGGTCCACAGTTCCTTTTAATATACGCCCCAGAATAGAGGAGACAGTTACCATAATCAGCAAGGATAAAAGTATCATCAGTAATAATAATATTGGTGAAAATCCTGCAAACAAGCTAATTAATGCTCCTGTTTGTGAGATACATGGTACTGCAAAACACACTACTGTAGAAATAATCAAACGTTCTTTCTTAGTAGTAGCTGTTCTTGAACCAATAATCGCCGGCACAGCACACCCATAACCCATTAAAATGGTGATCATACTGCCACCTTGAATTCCCATCTTACGCATAATATTATCAAACAAAACACTCAATCTTGGTAATACACCGGAATCTTCTAAGAAGGAAAATACGATGTAGAACAAGAATACATATGGGAAAATTAATGCAATAATCCATTCAAATCCAATCACAAAAATGCCATATTCGCCTATTAGGACATTAAGTAAAATTCCCTCTGGAATAATTGTTGTAAATAATGATTTAAATAAGGGAACTAATACCTTATTCACTAATGGCAATAATAAGGTTGCACGTAGTGCCTTACCACCACCTACAATAGCCCCCAAAGAAAGAATAATAATCAGGAGTGCTATCGGAATACCTGGCCATGGTTTCAACATATTATTTCCTAAACGATCTAGGAAACTAAGTTTTCCGTCTTCCTTTTTTCTAACTCTTGCAGTAATTTCTCTAGCTCGATCCCAGGCATTTAATTCATTACTTTTACAACCTGGACAAGAAGAACAATTACTACAACTCTTGGTAGAGGGTTTACTTACAATCTTCTGAAGTTCCTCTTTAATTTCTTCAATGCCCTCACCTTTCACCGCCACAGTTGGTATCACGGGTGCACCTAATTCTTGTGATAATAGAGGTACATTGATCTCATAACCATGACGCTTTGCTACATCTACTAAATTCAATGCATATACAATAGGCACATTATATTTTTGAAGTTCCAGACCAAGTTTAATATTTCTTTCTAAGTTGGTAGCATCCAATACACAAAGAACCGCAACCGGATTGCTATCCATAAAACGTACCGCAACTGCCTCTGCTTCCGATGTTGCTTCCATAGAATATGTACCAGGAACGTCAATTAAATGATAGGTTTCATTCCCTAATTGAATTGTTCCCTCTGTATAACTAACGGTTGTTCCTGCAAAGTTGGAACTAACCACATGAATACCTGTCATATTGGAGAAAAATACACTTTTCCCAACATTAGGATTACCCATGAGTAGTATCTTATTGGGCTTTTCATACACCTTTATATCTTCATTTACCTCATGACAAGCTGCCATAATCTTTACCCCCTCACCAATATCTTCTCCGCAATATCTTTCCCTATAGCAATCTCACTAGACTCCACCTTAATTAATACAGGGCCTCCTAATCTATGGGTCATCTTCTTGCGAATACATGCATTCTTAACAATACCTAAGCTTTTTAAAATTCCAAGTTCTGGTGCCTGTGTAATCGTATAAGAAAGACCATCTTCCGCATAATAAATGCTTTTAGTCTTATCTACGCTATGTTTTTCCTTCACTTAATCCCACTCCTTATTTCATTCTTTCTTTAAATGATAAAGTTAGTCTTATCTAACATTTGTATATATTGATATCATATTACAAATTCTTTGTCAATATAATAACGATAAATTTTGAAAATAATTCTCATTTTCTTCAATATTATATGTCTTAAATATAAATATAATGAAAAAACTCGTGGAAAACCCACGAGCTTTTACATTAACATAATTCACCTATTACATTAACCTAAGAAATATTTGATTATTTTTAGACCATTCTTGACATTAGGATATCTCAGTGGAATATCAAAGCGAGTTGTCTGTCTAAGAATACTCTTCTTATGGGAAAATGCATCAAAACTTCCTTTCCCGTGATAGGATCCTATTCCACTACTTCCAACCCCTCCAAAAGGTAGATAGGGAGATACTAAATGATAAATTGTATCGTTGATGCAACCTCCTCCAAAGGAAACATTTTTAAGAACCTTTTTCTTTACAGTAGCACTTTCTGTAAATAAATATAAAGCCAAGGGTTTGGGATGATTATGAATTCCCTCAATCACTTCTGATAAATCTTTATACTCAAGAACAGGAAGGATTGGTCCAAATATTTCATCTTGCATTATGGTATCTTTCCAGCTTATCTTAGTTAGAACCGTTGGCTCCATCACCAATTGACTTCGATCGCTGGCCCCGCCGATTACGAGTTCTCCCTCATCCAGAAATGCACTTAATCGATCAAAGTGTTTCTGACTTACGATATGGGTATAATTAGGATTATCTATTGGCTGGTCACCATAAAGCTTTCGAATAGCAATTTTTAATTCCTTAATAAAGGCATCTTTAATATTGTGATGAAGGTAAACATAGTCTGGTGCTACACAAGTCTGACCTGCATTTAAAAATTTACCCCAGGCAATCCGTTTTGCTGCTAGCTTAATATTGGCATCTTCATGAACAATACAAGGGCTTTTTCCTCCAAGTTCTAAGGTGATCGGAGTCAAGTGCTCTGCTGCCGCCTTCATAACTATTTTCCCAACGGGTACACTTCCAGTAAAAAAGATGGTATCAAATTTTTCCTGTAGAAGCGCTTGACTCGTTTCAACTCCGCCCTGAACAACAGTTATATATTCTTCTGGAAAAAGTTTTGTTATCATCTGCTCTAAAACCGCAGAAGTTCTAGGGGTAAGCTCAGAGGGTTTGAGTACTGCACAGTTTCCTGCAGCAATAGCCCCAATCAGTGGTGCTATAGAAAGTTGAAATGGGTAATTCCAAGGAGCAATAATCAAAGCTACGCCATAGGGTTCGGGATAAATGTAGCTTGAAGAACCAATAAGCATTAATGGCGTTTTTACCCGCTGGGGTTTCACCCATGAACGAAGATGTTTTAAAGTAAATCGAATTTCCTCTAAAACAACCCCAATTTCTGTCATATATGCTTCCAGTTCTGATTTATTTAAATCAGCTTTAAGAGCTTCTTTAAGCTTATCTTCATTCTTTTTAATAGAAGCCCCAAGCCTTTGTAATGCATTAATTCGATAGTTAATATCTTTGGTTTTTCCCATATGAAAAAATCTTTGTTGCTTGCCAACAAGATTATGATAATTTTCCATCACAGCTCCTCCTAAAAGTTTAATTTTTCTTTCACATATTGCAAATGCCTTCCTTCATACTCATAGAAGTCCTCTTCTTGCTAATTCTTCTTGAATATCCAGCGGGTTTATGGTACATCCAGTTTCACCAATCTTAATAGACGGTTTAGTTTTCCCGTGATAATCACTACCGCATGTTACCAATAGATTATGTTCTCTGGCTTTCCGTAGAAAATATTCCGCAGTCTCCCTATCATGATAGCTACTGAATGCTTCTACTCCTTGAATTCCGGCTTCTATCATTTCCTCCAAAATTTCAAAATCACCTCTAAGATTATTGCCCGGATGTGCAAGTACTGATACACCACCACTTTCCGCAATCATTTTAAGAACCTCTTCCAAGGTAGGATATTTGATTTCTGTATAGCAAGGCTTCCCTTGAGAATAATAATCCCAATAGAAATTCACATAAGGATTATCACTTCGGCTACCACCAGATCGATATGGCCGTAGCAATTCATGTTCGTTATATTGAGGATCGTTTAATAGAATTTCTGCAAACATTTCTCCAGTATAGACGCCACTATTGCTGAGTTCATCTAACTGCTCTTGTTTAATATCAAAACCAAGTCGATTCGTTAATTCCAACTTCTTAGCAGAAGCTGCCCTTTCTTGATTAAGGATGTTTTCTTCTAGAGAAGAGAATGCCTTATCCTTATAATCGATCCCATATCCAAGGACATGAAGATTGATGCCTAGGTAAGTACAGTCGATTTCAATGGCATTAATATAATGGATATGATATTTATTCGCTTCCTTTTTGGCTTCTTCTATTGCCCTAATACTATTATGATCAGCTATTGCAACAATCCTAATCCCTCGGTTTTGGCATCTTTTCATCAACTCACTTGGTGAGAATTCTCCATCATCACTATAATAACTATGTAAGTGTAAATCAATAAAGGTATTATTCATTATTTCAGACACCCCTTTTACAATATAAGTGCGTTCCCCGTAAACCTATCATACTCAAAACCTTCGATCTATTAATCTTCCTGCTTTCTTCCATATCTGGAAATTTTCCTGAATCTTATTACTACTAATTCTATATTCAATAAGGATGAATAACAAGTACTTTTATTACTTTTAATTACAATCCTACTTTTATTACATTTTATAGACCATAATACACTTATCCCTACCCATACTTAATTGCAACAAAAACACCCTCGATATGATCCCACAATCATCATATCAAGGGTGCAAGTTAAGTTCATGTAAATTTATTATTCCATTGATATCTTATATTCTGCAAATGTTCCCCAATTCTCAATCTGGTCATAATCTGGATTTTGAGATTGAAAATGTATCCATATAGGAGCATAGTCTAAGCCAGGGTAAGCATCAAAGAATATTCGATCTCCGTACCTGATTGCTTGTAATGCTAAAGGTAGCTCACGACGGAAAATAGTATTTCGTATAGATGATATTTCTTGATTTGCTTGACCATTAATATATACAATCACGTATAGAAAGGAATAATCCTTATCGATTCTCCACTCTGCAAGCACCTCATCTCGTAAATCGCTGATTTTATCATAAGCATAATTCAAACCTATTGTGAGAAAGAGTTCTGCTGTTATATCAGAATGCGTCAGTGTATACTTTCGATTATTTAATGGCTGCGTCTCTGTTACACCATCTCTAAATTCAACGTATAGCTTATCTGGATGAAAGCTTTTCAACTCATCACACCCATAACCCTTCCTTTTATACTATTTATCATTATATGCAGTAAACCAAGGTTACTTGAAAGAGTCTGTAGCCGTTAAAAAGAATCAAACACTATTTAGAACTATCGATCTCAGCAATTTTCTGCTGAATTATTTGTAGAACTTCCTTACGGTCATTAGGATTTTCCACAATATCGTACTTGGCAGCATCAATCACTAGAAGTGGTGAAAGATTATATTCTGAGAAATAATCCTCATATTCCTTATTGAGTCTCTCCCAGTATTCTCTTTCAACGATCTGTTCATAGTCACGCCCTCTCTTTTTAATACGCTCGATTGCAGAGTCTGTATCAATTTTAAGGTAGATCATAAGCTTAGGTGCTTCTACATGGTCCAACATATTGGTCAAAAGATCTCTATATAATAGATATTCATCCTTTTCCATATTACCCTCATCATAAAGAAGTTTAGCAAATATCATGTCACCATAGATACTCCGGTCCATGAGTGTTGGTTTTCCTAATTGTGCAGCTTGTTTTAACATCTCAAATCTTCTGTTAAGAAAGTAAATCTGAAGCGGGAAAGAATATCTCTTTCTATCATAATAAAACTTATCTAATAAGGGATTGTCCTGTACTGGCTCTTGAAAACAAGGGATTTTCATTTCTTCTGACAGCATCTCCATATAAACAGTCTTTCCAGCGCCTACCACAGCATCTATAACAATCGTTTCATTGGGTTTATTTTTCTTTATCATATTAAAGAACTCCTTGTACACTAATATCCTCCTTAAAGTACTACACATAAAAGACCTTTTCCATTATGCGCATTTACTATGTAGTTTATAAGGATATCATATTAGCACAATATATTGGGTTCTGTCAACGAAACTCTTCTATACATTGTGGTTATTATTTGAATTCAGCGTTAATTATCTTTTTTCATTTCTATTACTAAGATGTGGCTGTTTTCTTCTGCTTTAATTGATAAGTTTTCCTCTACAATTTCCATTCCATCTCTATCATTTAAGTGAATACCGTTAATTAATGATTTTCCCTCTATTTGTACTAGATAAGCCTGTCTTCCTTCATTAACCGCAAAATCAATCTCGTTAGCTTTCTCAAGTGCCAAGGAATAAATATTAACATCTTGATTGATTTTTATCGGTGCATTCCCTTCCTTACTTGAGACCATATGCAGCCATTGATTCACTCTGTCATTCCAATCAAATCTGTAGTCACCGTAATTGGGATCATATCCTTTCTTGTCTGGGAAGATCCATATCTGCAAAAATCTAAGTTCATCCTTTCCTAGATTATGTTCACTATGGAAAACCCCTGTTCCTGCACTCATATATTGTACATGCCCACGGGAAATGGTATTCTTATTCCCCATGCTATCTCCATGAGTAAGTTCACCATTAATCACATAAGAAATGATCTCCATATCTCTATGAGGGTGAAGGTCAAAACCAGTACCACTTGCAACCAGATCATCATTAATAACTCTTAGCACACCAAAGTTTATATTTTCCGGGTTCTGATAATCTGCAAAGGAAAAATGGAAAAGACTTTTTAACCATCCATGATTACTATTGCCCATATTTTTGCTATCAATTTTCTTTAACATAATAATTCCTCCTTTAAATTCTATCAATAGTTTCTACATTTACAAAACTTATTATTCATAATGTTCTTACATTTTGTAACTTAGTATATTTTGATTATTACATGGATTCAATAAATAGTCAAGGACCATTTATTAGTACAATCCTGCTTTAGTAATATTACGATCCCCCCACTTATTAAGAGTATTTTGGTATATGTGTTTTTTATTTCTATTTTGTCGAATTCAATGATATAATCATATGGTCATAATGTTATTACATCTTAGGAGGAAATCATGATAAAGAACTTTAAGAAAAACACACCCGGAATTTTACTAAGCATTGGCGTTGCTTTAATTGCAATTTATTTAAGTAGTCTTATTCCAGGAGACATCATAGGGGCAACAGTTATGGCTCTTCTTGTGGGCATGGCTTTTAATCCTATATTAATCAAATATAAGCAGTTTAACGCAGGCGTATCCTATGCTGGAAAGCTCATCCTTCGTGTCGGTATTATTCTAATGGGAGTTAATATGAATATAGGAGAAGTGTTAAGCGTTGGTAGGTATTCCCTTTTTGTTATGTTATTTACTATGGGAACCGCCTTTGGCGCTGGCAGTTTAATAGGAAGAAAATTCGGGATGAACTGGAAATTAACCAACCTACTTTCTGTAAGTACTGCAATATGTGGAGGTTCTGCTGTTGCTGCAGTCGGACCAGCAATAAAAGCAAAAGATCAAGATATTGCCTATGCGATTTCTTCTACCTTTTTATTTGATATCTTAACAGTGGTAGTAATTCCATGGATCGGTATAGCTCTTGGTATGTCCAATATGGGTTATGGACTATGGGTAGGTACCGCAGTAAATGATACCTCATCCGTCGTTGCAGCTGGCTACGCTTTTTCAGATCTAGCTGGCAATACCGCAGTAATTGTAAAACTTACTAGAACATTGTTCATTATTCCTTTCGTATTAATCTTTTCCCTAATAAACGAAAGAATAGAAGCAAAACAAGGTGATGTTCAGGGTTATACCCCTGTCAATCTAAAAAAGATATTTCCATACTTTATTGTTCTATTTTTAGTTGTTGTATTTCTTCGAAGTACCAATATCATACCTAGTGCAATCGTTCCTGCTCTTTCAAAAACCTCGAAATTATGTATGATAGTTGCACTCTCAGCAATTGGACTAAAAACAAGTTATACCGATATTCGTCGGATTGGCTTTAAACCAATGATATTAGGATTGATTGTTGATACTTTAGTTGTTTTCGTTTCCATAGGAGTTCAAATTGCAACCGGTAGATTTTAAATAAAAATACCCCCAGGCGATATTGAATGACCTCCTATATGTTAGAATTTAGCTCTAACATATAAGAGTTACATCAAGTCTGGGGGAATTTTATATCAACTTTTTTTCAAAATAATGCTTTAGAAATATCTATCTTCCAAGATCAATAATATTCTGGATCAGGCCTTTACATTTACCACATGGCTCGCCAGTTTCTTCATTAACACCAGTTCCAGCACCGGTTACCTCTCCAACCTTTTCTACTGTATCTGCACCATTTTTAACTGCATTTACTACTGCTTCTAAAGAAACATTCTTACAACCGCAAACGGAAGAAAGAATTGCATCTAATTCACTTTTACATCCTTCACATTCGGTACATACACCTGCAGTTTCAACTAATTCATCTACTGTTCTTGCACCGGATGTCATTGCTTTCCTGATTGATAAATAATCAACGTCATTTTTCGTACATATGATTCTGTTCTTTGCCATCTTATTATGTCTCCTTCTTTTGAGTATTTGCCTATCTAGTATATCATCATTAAATCATTATTAGCAAATTATAAATATAGATGCTTTATTATAATTGCGTTTAAAATTATAATCATAAATTATAGTCATTAAAATTAGGGAGCAAGGCATTGAACCTACGCTCCCTTTCATTATATTTTCTATAAAACTAAATCTTTTTCTCTTCATATTTCTTAAAGTTATCTAATATCGCTTGTCAACCGTTTTGCTGCATTTCAATTGGTGTATCGCTTTCCGCATTTAATATTTATCATCTTATCATTTTGTAATACTCATTCTCATCCTTCGTTTCAATAACAGTTATATTTTTAAAATCATACTGACCATAGCTTCTAACAACACGGCATATTGTTTGGGGAAAAAGGGCATGTTCCTCTGCTATGGCTAGATACAATAGTGCTTCTTTAAAGGATTTATAACTTCTTAATCGATTATCTGGATTCCAGATTCCTAGATGCCTATTATCTCCGAAAAAATCCATTTGAATAAAGTACCATACTCTTCTTTCATCCTCCGTAACGTCATATCCAAAGGGTGTTTCATCCTTCATGTGAATTACCATAACTTCGTCTTTCATAAAAAACTCCTTTCATAGTCTTTTTTAGTACTTCTATCAACAAGTTGTAACAGAGGTAATAAAAAAGACCCCCTAAGGAGTCGCAATCTCCTCATCGATGTTAGCATTACCACCTTACAAATATGCAGGTTGGTGTATGGTCATCGAGCTAACCCTCTACCATAACTCTAAATAAGAAGTACTAATTATTTTATTTACAAAA
>JAAYQP010000018.1 GCA_012519195.1 Clostridiales bacterium
GCTTGCGTAGGTGCGTGTCCCTATGAGTGTATATACTATAATAGCAATTATGAAATCGCTCAAAAATGTACCGGTTGCGCTCACCTGTTAGATAGGAAAGAGGTATTTGCTCCCAGATGCTGGGATATCTGCACAATGGAAGCAATTACTTTCGGTGAGGCGTCTCAAATTGACCTTACCGGTACGGAAAAACTGCATCCTGAGTATGGCCTTAATACCAGAGTGCTTTATAAAAATTTACCAAAGAGATTTATTGCTGGTACTGTATATGACCCAGTCAGCAAGAATGTAGTAGTGGGAGCTAAATGCACCCTGACCGGTGATAAGGGAACATATTCCGAAACTACTGACGGATTTGGTGATTTTTGGTTTGAGGATATAGAAGCTGCAGATTTTACACTAAAGATAGAAAAAGACGGAAAAACCAAAACTATTGAGGTCAGTACTGTAGAAAAAGACCGCGGTTTAGGTGATGTAGCACTTTCATAGTAGCGGGGTTATAATAGATATACGTCGTAGCGGGGATGAGGATTTTCAAAAATCCTCATCCCCGAACACAGTATTAAATGTAGAAGAGAGGCAGGTAAAAGTTATGAATACAGTCAGATCCTGGATATACAGACTTCTTGTACTTATGAGTGCTGGATTTATGGTATATACCTGGTTTCAGAGTTGGTGGAGATGTGAAATATCAAGGATAAATGGTTGGATTGAAATTCATCCCTGGGGATTGGAACATAATATGCAGGCATTTGCCGAATATATGAAAGGGGCTGACATGCCTGGATTTTTCCCTGTGGTAATGTGGAGTTATTTAGGAATATGTGTTTTAGCAATTATAGTTGCTCTGTTTATTAAGGACAAGAATGTAAGACTTCTAAACAGAGATGTTAATCTTTCTTCCCTTATAATCGGAATTGCGGGATTTTCTTACATAGTCGTAGTAGTAGTTGCTGTTATTTTTGCGGCAGTGCGAACTGGAGATTTTTACAATACAAAATTAATAGGAGTTACGCGCATAAATTTAGGTGGAGAGATGACGGGTGATGCGACGGCTAATTTGTTAATTGGTTACTGGTTAGCCTGTGCTGCAGGCCCTATTATATTAATATTGGCATTATTACGTAAGAAGATTATCGGAAACAGCTAAATTAAAATATCAAAAGTTAATTAAAGAGTATATAACTATAATTGGGTTAATACGAAACAATTTTGCTTTAACGTAAGACCTGCTTTTTATATTTTTTAAACGGATAAATTAAAGCTGGTTAATGTATTAACCCAATTGTAACTTTATGGGAAAAAGTTGGCGATCTACTAATTGGAGGCAGCAATGACGTCAGAGACGGGTATTTTGGAAAATCAAGGGTTAACAATTCTTAGGCACGAATTGTTTAAAGAAAGAATTGACCATGACTGTTATACACCTGCCAGGATAGAAGTAGCAGTTAGAAATATTTCTGCTTCAACTATTGCAAGAGTGATATTTGAAGCAAAATTTTATGATATTAACGGCTTGTTACTGGACACTATAAGACACCAGGAATCCGATTTAAAGAGTAATACCAGTCGCAATGTTATTATATATAGTAAAAATGAACACAGCAGAATTATCAAGAATTACGATTTAAATGTTGTCAAAGTCATAACCGCGGCGCAAGAAAAGGTCCAGTTTTGCAGCCATGAGGTTAAAATACATGATAATGGTGATGAGGAATTCTTTATAACCGTAAAAAATATTAGTAATGAAAAAACTGATTCGTCGGTCATTGCTACTTTCTTTAACTCATATAAAGAGAATATTGGCACAAAAGTTATTATCTTAAGGGGACTTGAACCCGATAAAACGAGAAGGTCCAGTTTTATTTTTAAACCACAAGGTGGTGATAAAATAAGAACTTACAACTTTGATATTGGGGATATTGAAGAATAATTAATTATATAAGTACTATTCGGTAATAGTGTCCAATCAATTGTTAATTATGTTTGAAATACTATTTCAAACACTACAATCGAATAGCACTATATTAAGTCTAGTAGCTAATTTAGTTATCGAATCAAATTATGAAATATGATGTCGTAATAATACATCCTCCTGCAAATTATGATTTTCGAAAGCAATCTGTATTTACAGGACCGATATCGTTTACCGTTCCTGAGAGTACAGACCAGTTCATTGTGCCACCGACGGGGATACTGAGTATAGCGGATTATCTGGACAGACATGGCTATCAGGTTATTGTAGACAATATAGGCGAGCGTATGGTAACAAGTGATAGCTTTGATGTCGAGAAGCATATAAAAGATTACGAATCAAAAGTATTTGCTATCGAGCTACAATGGGTTCGCCACAGTCAAGGAGCCATCGAGATGGCCAGACTATGCAAGAGATTACATCCCGGGGCAATGGTTGTTATTGGTGGTGTTACGGCCACCATTTTTTACGAAGAAATAATTAATAAATATCACTTTATAGATGCCGTTGTTCGGGCGGAAGCAGAGATACCTTTTCTGCATCTGATGAATACTTTAAAAGAATCCAGGCCGTTAAAGGATGTGCCCAATTTAACCTTCCGTGATAACAAAGGCATTGTTCGTACTAATGCTTTGCTGGAGCCAAGTGCGGACTTAGACGAATATGAGTTTACGCGTTTTGATCTGTTAGAGCCTAAAAGTGCGATATTTTCCACATATTGGCCATCCCACTGGGCTCTGCCTGTTTGTCGAGGTTGCACGCAAAACTGTGTTTCCTGCGGTGGTTCTGCCTATAGTTACCGGACTTATTTTGGCAGAAAAAGCCCGGCTTTTAGAAGCCCTGTTAAAATTATCGAGGATTTGCGAAAAGCAGGCGAGCAGGGTGTTCAGCTTGTATACTTATATCAGGATCCACGTATCGGTGGCTATGAATATTGGACTTCATTGCTGAATAAGCTGCAAAACGAATATTTACCTATAAAACAAATAACAATGCAACTTTTCGGTCCGGCTGATGAAGAATACATCAGGGAACTCTCAAAAGTTAGGGTGCCCGTTGCTTTGACGACATCGCCTGAGTCGGGCGTTGACGGTATAAGAATAGCTCATAATAAAAATTATACCAATGAAGAACTTTTTAAAACCATAGAAATTTGCAAGAAATATGGAATTACCCTTGACGTTTTCACCATGATTGCTTTAGCAAATGATACTCCTGATACAATAAAAGAAACCTGGAAATTCTGGGAACATTTGTGTAAAATAAACGCAGGCTATGACGGAGAGGTTCCGTCTTTATACCCTTATTCATTTGGCCCAATGATTCTTTTAGATCCGGGATCCCTCGCCTTTGATTTTCCGGGAAAATATGGATATAGAACATTATTTAAGAACTTAGAAGATTATATCAAGGGACAAATGCTTCCTTCCTGGCATCAATGGATATCCTATGAAACAAGATATTTAGATAGGAATCAGATTATTGAAAATGTTTTAGATTCTATAGAGTATTCTATAAAACTTAGAGAAAGGTATGGTTTATATAGTAAATCGGACGCAGAAAAACATCTGGCTTATTTTGTCAGTGAAAGCAAAGAAATAATAAGAATGATAAACAGGGTGATGAGTTTTTACAGTGGCGACAATTAATAATAAACTATTCAAAACATAATCGATTGTCATCCTTTAGAAGAATTATATCTTGCATGGAGGTAAAGAAATATTGGATAAAAAGAGGCTTATTATTATTCTTGCTACAATGATTTTTATTGTGGCTGGAATAGTTGTTTCAATAATATATAACAAACTACTGGTAGATAAGTTTTCCTGGTTACTGATATTATCGGCAGTAACGGGTATAATACTATCCGTTTTTAACAGGATAAAGGCAAAACAAACCGTATTCGATAATGGGCAGATAATAAGACATAAAGTCAGTGGTTTTATTTCGCATTGGATTACTGCTTTGGGTATCATTACTTTGTTAATTACTGGATTTATTATTGGCTTTCTCTTTTTCCCTCATTTGGCAAACACTCCGGCAAGTGTAATTCTTCCTTTAAATATACATTTTTTAGGTATATTAATCGCTACTTTTGGCGGCTTTTATTTTTTAGCGGGATATCTATTATCCAAAAAAATTTCAACGCTGTTGCCGAGTATAAAAGATATTACACAAGGAACTATAAAGAAGTATTTGTTTAAACAGAAATATAAAAACGAAAGCAAATATCTATCCTCCCAAAAATCAGCCTTTTTAGTTTTTTCTCTATTAGGAGGAATGCTGTTTATTAGCGGGATTATCAAGGTTGCGGCGCATTCCTGGAAAATGCCATCTATGTTTCTGGCAATTACGACTCAGGTTCATGATGTTTTTGCACTGCTCTTCTTTATTATGCTTTTGGTACATATTATAATGGCGTTACTATTAGCCAATCACAGGGTATTACTCAAATCTTGGTTTAACGGTAAAATAAATGAACAATACGTTAAGGAAGAACATGGTGCCTGGTATGAGGAGTTAAAAACAGTGTCATCAGTAAAGAATACAACACCAAAAAAGGGGGAACAAATTTGAAAAAAGGACATATGTTACTTGTTCTAATGTTGTTTATTATATTGGCACTGTTGCTTTCCAATGGTTGTAATAATTCTGAGGAGAGCAATTATAACGACGTTAATCCTATCTTTGATTTTATGGTTAAGCCCGGATTCAACAATTGCTTAATTTGCCATACTGGTGGGCTGCATCCTATTAACCAGCACTGTTCAATAATTGATCCTGAATCCAACAGATTGATCAAGGATAGTTTGCATTCTCCAACACTTGAAGATTGTTCAAAGTGTCATATCAGAATCCATGATATTAATGGGGGATTACCCAGTATCAATGTCAGATGCCATGTTTGTCATCAAGGATGATCTTGGTCTATTCATAATTGTTAAAAAGATATGGCTGAAATATTTAAAGACATAAATTCATTTTTTAAAAAATTAAAATACATTTCAGTTGTACTCTTTTCATCTTGTTGTCATTTTCTATGGTATCAGGAATGCCAAACACAAGGGTTGATTCACTGTTTTAAATAGCCGCGTCATCCTTAATTAATGGCATTTAGAAAGATTCAATCGTACTATTCGGGAACAGTTCGCTCATCGTTACACCGATTATCTTGACGAAGAATCAGACGATTTTAACGTTTCCTTATGGATTATCTCATTTGGTATAATACCGAAAAACCCATTGACCTATTGGCAAAGTTCCGCCTTTGCGCTATTATTGGGATGATATTATTGCTTCCCTTAAAAAGTCCAATATGTTATGGACTCTTACATCTGCTTTAAGCGATTTTAAATTTTAATATAACAGTAAAATGTGCCCCGGTAGTCTATGCTATGGTAATAGTATAATGGAATAAGGGTGTAGCTATGA
>JAAYQP010000143.1 GCA_012519195.1 Clostridiales bacterium
GCATTGCTTTGTCATGCTGTCAAGGGTGGCGTTAGCTATCAATATCCTATATTTTGCAATTTTCAAGGTTCTAAAAGAGCCGATTTTTTGACTCAGGGTTTTCATAGTTCACTTTACACTACCTTATATCCTTATTTTACTTGTCTTATCACTTATGTTCTGTTCTTTATGTATCACATTTTATTACTAAATTGATCGAAATTCCTTGATACAAATCAAATTTTATACTTTTTATTGATACATTTATTTCCATGATGAACACCCCAAGCCTTTGATACATATTATAATGTTAGCTTTAGTTAAAATATTTATTCCTAGCTAATTCATAAAAATAACTGTGATGTATTAGGAGGTAACGATATGCTTAGGCTTGATAAAGTTACGATTGGAAGCCATGTTACCGTAGCTGAAATTTCATCTTCCGGAATGCTAAGGGAAAGAATGCTTGCCCTAGGTCTGACTAAGGGCGCTAAAATAGAAGTAATCAGAAAAGGTCCCACCGGTGATCCCACTGTTTATAATATCCGTGGGGCTATGATAGCCCTTAGAAAAGAGGAAGCTTCCTTAGTGGCAATTTATGAAAATTAGATAAATGAAAGGAATATTTTCAGGAGGTTTCTAATGGGTTTAACATTTCAATCCACTCAAAATAATGCTCTGAATGACTTATATAGAATAGATAAAGAAGAAGGTCAATGTGTCATTGCTCTTGCCGGTAATCCGAATACCGGCAAGAGTACTGTGTTTAATTCCCTAACAGGCCTACATCAGCATACCGGTAACTGGCCAGGGAAAACTGTGGTAAACGCAAGAGGAGAATTCTCTCATCATGGACAGGAATACATTCTGGTTGATCTTCCTGGAACCTATTCTCTCTTTGCCTCATCCGTTGAGGAAGAAGTGGCTAGAGATTTTATCTGCTTTGGCAATGCAGATGCGGTTATCGTAGTCGTCGATGCAACCTGCCTAGAACGAAATCTTAATCTAGTTTACCAGGTCATGGAGCTTACAAATCATGTTATTTTATGTATTAATCTTATTGATGAAGCAAAGAAGAAAAATATCATCATTGATTGGAAAGGCATCCAAAATGAATTAGGTATTCCTGTTGTACTATGTGCTGCCAGAAGCGGTATTGGGATAAATGATTTGAAAGAAACCATATACAAGGTAACTACAGATCAGATCAAAGTACAGCCTAAGACTGTAACATACTCGGATAAGATCGAAGAATACATTCGATCAATTATGCCCTTTACAGAGACAAACCAGCTGGGTATTAATCCTAGATGGTTAGCTTTAAGAATCATTGACGGGAACGAACAACTTATTGAGGCAATTAATTTGAAAATAAATCCGGAAACTTTTCATGAAGTTCTTAAGATCGCAGAGATTTCTTCCATTGAAAATCATAAAAGAACCATCCGAGATGAGATTTCAGAGCAAATCTATCAAAAAATAGAGGAAATCAGAGATAAATATATTAAAATAGATCAAGCTAAAATGAATCGGGATCGAATCATCGATAATTACATCACTTCAAAAACCATCGGGATCCCCTTGATGCTATTAACCTTAGCCCTTGTATTCTGGATTACGATATATGGGGCAAATATACCATCCGCGTTATTATCCGATTTTCTATTTGGAATTGAAGAACATTTAACGAAATGGTTTCAAATAATGAATGCTCCCGGATGGCTTCATGGACTTTTGATCCTTGGCTTATATCGAACACTAGCTTGGGTTGTTTCTGTAATGCTACCACCTATGGCGATATTCTTCCCTCTCTTTACTATACTGGAGGATTTGGGCTACTTACCCCGAGTCGCATTTAATCTTGATCATTTATTCAAGAAAGCCTGCGCTCATGGGAAGCAATGCCTGACCATGTGTATGGGCTTTGGATGTAATGCAGCCGGAGTAATATCCTGCAGAATAATTGAATCTCCCCGGGAAAGGCTCATCGCTACCTTAACTAACAACTTTGTCCCCTGTAATGGGAGGTTCCCTACCTTGATTGCGATCTCTACCGTGTTTCTAGTATCCCAAGGTGGAATCGGGTCTAGTATTCTGCCCGTTCTTTCTGTTACTGGACTGGTTGTGATCGGTATCGCTACTACACTATTCGTATCCTACCTCCTGTCAAAGACAATACTAAAGGGAATTCCCTCTACCTTTACCTTAGAGCTTCCTCCCTACCGGGTTCCACAAATTGGAAGGGTACTATATACTTCCATCATAGACAGGACCATATTCGTACTTTGGAGAGCTGTTATTATTGCAGCTCCAGCCGGTGCCATAACATGGATCCTAGGGAATATAACCATTGGCGATCTAAGTATCCTTAGTCACGTAGCGAGGTTCTTAGATCCTTTAGCGAAACTCATTGGTTTGGATGGTTTTATCCTAATGGCATTCTTATTAGGTCTTCCTGCAAATGAGATCGTACTACCGATTCTTTTGATGTCCTACCTATCAACCGGTGCTATGGTTGAATTTGATAGTATTCAGTCATTAAGAAGGGTCTTATTGGAGAATCATTGGACTTATCTTACAGCCTTAAATGTTATGCTTTTTAGTCTTCTCCATTGGCCATGCGCTACAACACTTATGACCATAAAAAAAGAAACGGGAAGTTGGAAATGGACGATCGTTTCCGCTCTCCTTCCTACTTCAATTGCATTTATTGTATGCTTTCTAACAACCACGATCTTCCGAATCTTTGGTTGGGGATAAATAATCAAATCTATGATCTTATTAGCGAAATGGTCATAATGGCCATAAGCATTCTATTATTTTTATAAGTGAATATACAAATGGATAGGGTGATTTCCTATATCCCCTATCCATTTCGTATTATTTTATTATTTGATATTTTATGTTAAGAAAACTTAAGAGTATTATCTTACTAGTTTAAATTATTTTTCTGATCCTCTCTATATTGCTTAAAGCGATCCATGATATCTGGGTTTTCATCAAAGAAATCAATCAATTCCTTTATCCCATGTAAGATTTCTTCATTTAATGTATGCTCTATCTTTTCTGTTTCCTCTAAGACTTTATCTGTTACATTCAAAAACTTAAGAAACCTCTCAACCAGATTATGTCGCTGTAACAGCATTTTACCGATCTTAACACCGCTTTCCTCCAGCATGATAACTCCATAACGTTCATACTTTATCAGTTTTAGATCGGATAATTTTTGTATCATCTTAGTGACGGATGGAGGTTGTACATTCAGTGCGAATGCCAGATCATTGACTCTTGTAAATCCATTCTCATTTGCTAATCTATAAATCATCTCCATATAATCTTCAGCAGAGGGAGTTAATAAATCTGGATCCTTTCTCATATATTCGCGGAAGGTATAAAATTCATGTTCAGACATTGCAACCGCCTTAATTAATTATTCTTTTTATTATATGATGATACCTTATAAATTAATGATATAATTCAAATGTCTCAAACTTTCCCTACTCTGGTCTTAATGGTAATAAAATTAATGTTTCAATGAATAACTTAATATACTTTTCTTATCCTATGATTATTCAAATACTATTCTTTTACCTCCTGCCACCCCATGATCATTAGCAAAAAGGCATTTATGAAAAATAGTTTCATGTTGATTTCTGTCTTTATCAAGACTGTAGATGCTTCGGTTTGTATATTCTTCCTCCGTATTACTAAGTAATTTTTCCTCAACAATAACATATTTCGTCTCACGATCTACTAAAAATTTCTCTGGATCTTCAGGATGATATTGGGTCACTTTAATCATCTCATCTTTTTCATTCATTTCTTTTACCAAGACTTCGACTACAGGATCCGCAAAAGCAAATTTTACAATATAGGTGGCTTCTTTTTTATTGCTTCTCTCACCCATTGTTTCTTCTGACTTTGTAGACAAGGAAATAGAACCCATATTTCCGGCTATTGATTGATCAAAACTTATGCTATTTCCTTCCGTAACATAAAAGGTACCGTCACTTCTTTGGTAAACTGGATTCACATGATAGATTTCTCTATTTCCAGCAACCATCGTTAAAGTTGCTTCATAAGTATGACTAGTACCTTCATCTATTGCATTTACCGAAGATTTTAAATCATCAAAGCCTTCATCTGCCATATTTATTGTATATCCTTCACCATCCACGGTATCTATGAGCAATCCCATAAAATATCCATCCATATCCCCGAAGGTAATGGTGCTACCATCATCACTAAGTTTTCCTTCTACCTTCACACTTTCCATGGGACCTAATATTTGAGCATCCACATTCCCCTTAGCATCAAAATTGATTTTGAAATCTTTAGGGTTAAGTTCTTCTCTTGGAAATACCGTATCTCCAATTGTTACAAACAGTCCACATAGTTGATCCTCATTCATTAAATCATTGCTAGCTTCCTGTGCCAATTGGCATCCAGTAAGGGTAAGAATACTAATTAATAAAGTGACTACTTGTAAGATTAATATTAACCTTCTCTTACCTATCGTCTTCCATAACATTGCCTTCATGATCAGAATCCCCATCTTTCTTTCTATACTTTTCTTGCACATCAGCATCACTGTCATCCTCTAACTCTCCATCACAGGTAAGAATATCTCCAACATCACATTGCAGATAGTGGCATATTTTATTTAAGGTAGTGAACCTAACCCCCTTTGCTTTGCCACTTCGGAGAATGGATAGATTAGCTTCTGTAATATTTACCAATCTACAGAGTTCCTTTGAAGTCATCTGCCTTTCTCTTAAGATATTATCGAGGTGAATATGAATCGCCAAATGAATCTCCTCATTCCTTATTTTCTATTAAATAATCATTTGATTATCCTCATATAATTCTTTTGTTTCTTTAAAATATTCGGATAGTATCATGGCTGCAAAGGCTACAATCAAAGGTATCACGGATAATTCCAGACGAAAATTCGTATGATTGAGCTGTCGCATCAGTAGAAGTTGCATTCCATTTACTATGATATTACTGATCACGGTAATAAAAACCGTTTTCTTACTGTACTTTCCAACCTTCATTACAGCAAACATTTCTTGGTCCATTTGGTGGGTTGACATGGCTTCTAATAGCTCGATCCCAGTTACCATTGTTAATACGGTATATAGAATCGGCAATCCAATAAGGACAAATTTAATAATAGCAAATAATATGGTTATTGAACGACTACCGGAATATGCCATACTAGGCAAGAGGGGATCGCTCTCCTTGTTCGATTGACTAATCTCTTGAAACATTTGAAAGGAGGTGAAGTACCCCAAAAGAAAGGTATATCCTATCGATACCGTAATCAATAGTTTTTGTAGACTGTTACATAAGTAACTTGTCTTATCCTTTCCATTCATTATGTTTAGAATACCAAGGGAGCGAAGAAGCAAATAGCTAAACCACAGTGTAAAAAACACGATTGCATAGGCTAGTTTAATCATTGGAAGCGCGTTTTCTTTTGCTAATAAGGGGGGCAAATGCCTTATCATTTGATGTGGATTAATGAACTGATAAAGCATAAAGAATGTATAAATACTAATAAGTAGCAACAAATAATCCCCAGGTTTTAGATCGCTCCTTCTCCTTTTCCATAAGAAAAAAATAACAGGAATTAAGGACAGGATAGAATATAGAGTAATTGCAATCATATTTCCTGTGTTAGAACTTAAGGACAACCACCTTAGTCCTTTGCCAATAAGATGAAAGGGAACTACTAGAAGATAAATGGAATGATCAAGTTCAAGAACATAAAAAAATAAAATAGCCAAAATAAAGGATAGTATACCTTCAAATAATAATAACTTTTTTAGTTTTTTCATCTTTTACCTCTTTATAATTATCGTAATTATTGTTTTACGATAATTATATGTATAGCATTATCGTTTGTCAATAATTTTCTCATTATTTGGAAAGCGAATAATATTTTGACCTAATATGTATTAAACTGGTTACATGAAAACTTCGAATGAATTTAGTATCTATACTTTTCTATACATAAAAACCACACAATAATGATTGCTCTCTTTTCTGCTTGTTCTATTATCATAAAACAAGGAATAAGACTAGATGCATATCACATTGTGTGGTTAATTGTGTGGTTTAATTAAAACTATTACCTGTCTGAGGAAAAGAAAACTTCCATTAGTCTAAGGATACTCTCAAGATCTTTCGTTCCCATTGTTTCGGTAGCAGAATGCATGGCCAGAAGGGGAACCCCGATATCTACTGTTCGAACTGGTAATTGAGTGGATATTACAGGTCCCATGGTGCTGCCGGCCGTTGCATCGGACCGATTGACAAATTTTTGATATGGAATATCATGCAGATCACATAACTGTTGAAGCATAGCTATGGCTCCTGTATCATAAGCATATCTTTGGGCAGTGTCAATTTTAAAGGCGAATCCTTTATTCAGCTCAGCAATATTGGTCGGATCATATTTTGATGAAAAGTTCGGATGATATGCCTGGGCAACATCAACCGAGAGGATCAAACTTCGATGAAGGGTCTCATATAGTGCCATTCTATCTTTTCCTAATGATTGGAATATTTTTTCCAGAAGCATGGATGTAAACCAAGAGGCACTACCCTGTTTTGTCCGGTTACCGATCTCCTCATTATCAAACAAACAAATCATATGAATATCTTTATCGCTAGTCTCACCTACAATACCATGCAATAATGCATATACTGAGGACAAATCATCTAACCTTGGGGAACAGATAAATTCTTCCTTCCTACCTACCTTATATGCTTGATCCAGATTATAAATAAACAAATCGTAATCTAGGATATCTTCTACCGGAACATCCAACTGTTCCGCTAATAAGGACTGAAAATAATTATGTAGATTCTCATCCGACATTCCCATTATAGGAAGCACATCTTTTTGCTTATTGATTTCTACTCCTTTATTTACTTCACGATTTAAGTGAATCGCTAGATTGGGGATAACCATCAATGGCTTCTTAAAATCCACCAAGACTTCTTTGGCTTTAAAAAGCTGATCATTCCTTAGAGCCACCTTTCCCGATATCGATAAAGGTCGATCAAACCAACTAGAAAGAATCATCCCACCATAGCTTTCTGTATTTAGCCTCAGATAGCCTTTTTCCTTCATCTCCGGACTTGGTTTTATACGAAAGGACGGAAAATCCGTATGGGCAGCAGCCATCCGTAACATCATATCACCATTTATATTTTTACCTATTTTAAAAGCAAATAAAGCTGTGTCATATAAGCTGATATAATAGGAACCACCTTCCTTAAGTGCCCAGGGTTCCTCAAAGGACAAGCTAGTAAAACCAGCACTATCTAGGATTTCACTACTATTCTTCACCACATAGAAGGGTGAAGTTGATTGATTCAAAAATTCAAAAAATTTTTCTGTTATGTTCATAATTTCCTCCAAAGTATATAATAAAGCTTGTTAACAATCGATATTTAAATAATAAACTTAAATGTCGAATAATGCAATCCCATGAAGAAGATACCTATAAATTACCTCTCATGCATAAGATGCCTAATCCGTGAAACAATAATCCTATGATTGATAAGTTAATCACTATTCATTATATGATAATTAGAAAGGGTGTGTATTCTTGAGCAAGCAATCAAATCAAAAATATCGTAAGGAAATGGAACTCAATCACAAGAAAAGAGCAAAAGATACAACCAGAAATGAAAGTACGAATACAACAACAGATACAACAAGAAATGAAAGTACAAATAGAACAACAAACGAGGCGAAAAATATGCCAAGTAGAGAGGGATATGGAGACGGAAACCCTGATGGGTCCAATAGTACTAGGAGAAATTAGAAAGATATCATAATTTATCATACAAGATATACAAATAGCTAAATAGAAGCAAAAAACAAGGGTGTCTCAATACGATGATTTGATTTCGTAATTGGATCACCCTTCTTTTATAAATTATACTAAATTATATCTTATTCCTTTACACCGCCCAATGCAACACCTGCGATAATGTACTTTGACAACATGAAATATATAACAAATAATGGCAATACAGTCAGTGACAAGCCTAAGTATACAGATCCAAATTCTGTCTTATAGATATCACCTCGAAGTAGACTTACCATAATTGGCATTGTATATTTATCATTATCCGTAAGTAGGATCAGCGGCATAAATAGGTTGTTCCAGCTTCCTACAAAAGAAAATATCGCTTGCGTCGCTACCGCAGGTTTCATAATCGGCAAAATAATCTTGTTAAAAATGTAAAATTCGCGGGCTCCATCAATCCGTGCCGAATTAACAATATCAATCGACAATGTGGCCAATAGGTATTGTCGCATAAAGAATACTGTTGCAGGTGAGGCAATTGCAGGCAGTATTAAGGGTAAAAAGTTGTTCGTCATATGTACGCGATACATAAACTGGTAAAATCCGATACTTGTTACCTGAGCTGGGATCATCATAACCGCAAGTATAAAGGTGAAAAATGGTTGTCTTAATCTCCAATCATAGGCAACTAAGGCGTAGGCCGTTAATGACGAGAAATAAACGGTACAAAGGGTTGCTCCCGTTGAAATAATCATCGAATTTATGAAGCCTTTTAATGGATTAAAGCTTTTGCCTAAAAGAACCCGAATATTATCTAGTAAATAGGTAGAAGGAATCAGTGAAATAGAATTTTGCTGTATCTCATAGGTACTTCTTGTGGCATTGGTAAGCATGATCCAAAAGGGAAATATACTTAATATAGCTAGGAAAATACAGACGAAATACTTTATTATTTTTCCTATGTATAAACTTTTATTACTTTTCACTCTCATCCATCTGCCCTCCTTCCAGCTTTCTCTGCTGCTCTAAGCGCTTTCTGCTGTTTCTTCTGAAATTTCTTAAGCTGGGCTGCATCTTTATCCCGCATGATATAGAAAATCATACCTGACAAGATGGCGATTATAACAAACATAATCATACTTGCAGCTGCTGCTCGATTATACATGTAGCTACCACTGAAAGCTTGATTATAGATGAACACACTGGTCGTGAGGGTTGCATTATCCGGGCCACCTAGGAGGAAAAGTCTTGGTATATCAAACATATTTAAACCACCGATAAGACTTGTAATTAGTGTATAGAGCAAAATAGTTCTTAGGTTTGGTAGTGTGATAAAGAAAAATGTTTGCGCACTTGTTGCTCCGTCAATCTCTGAGGCCTCAAACAACTCAGGATTCATGCCTAATACCCCTGAGATCAGTACAATCATTGTGTATCCATACCACATCCAAAATTGTATGAAGGATACGATCCCTCTTGCTGTCGATTTTTGTATTAAGAAATAGATCGGTTCATCGGTTATTCCTAACATCATAAATAGGTCATTCACCGGACCTTTGGGATATCCAAATAGGGAATAAAATAGTATGGCTATCGTTGCTGCTGTAATAATATTGGGCATATAGAATAGAACCTTAAATGCACCCTGCCCTTTTATCTTATTACGATGATTTGTAAACCATGCTGTGAGCAGAAGAGCGATTAAAATCTGTGGAATAAAATTAACAACCCAAATGATTATTGTATTTTTTAATGATTGTTGAAATGAAGCATTCTTAATGATAGTTATAAAATTTTGAAAGGGGTTTTCCAATATCTTGAAATCCGTCCTACCCAACCCTTTTAAATCAGTAAAGCCAATCACTGCTGTATATATAATGGGATATAAGGAAAAAATAAGGAAGGCAAGCACAAATGGAATACAAAATATGTAGCCATATTTGGCATAACTTAAACCCTTACGTCTCATAAGGTATCACCTCCGGTATATTGTAAGGCATTTCACGTATAAAATTAGTTTATTTCAGTATAGATAAAGCATATATTTGATATATTTGCTCACCTAGCTAACACGTAAATTCGGGGCGGTAAAAAGGCCTCCTACCGCCCCTGATTTCAGGTTTCACTATTCTACTATAACATCTAGATTATCTGCCACTTGCTGTTTAAAGTCAGCGAGAGCCTGTTCACGTGATTTGTTACCAGCAGAATACTCACGTACCTGGTCACGCCAGTAGAGATTAATGGTTTCGTCATACTGCGTTAGGTTTTTACCATTCGCAAATTCACCTGCAGGAACGAACACATCAAACATATTTTGTCCACCTAGGAAATCGAGAGTACCATCGGATTTCTTCATAACGGTACCAGAAGCAACCGTATCCTTAGTACCACCAGGGCCGTTAAGTGTACCATTCGCCCAGAAATATTGAAGACCGGTTTCTGAACTGTCAAGGGTAATCCATTCAATAATATCACCAACAGCTGCTGGAACCTTGGTATCCTTATTAGCTAGAACCCATGTACCTCCCCAGAAGAAACCTACTGGAGGTTCGCATACAGCCCAATCACCATAGGTACCTTCACCCGGTGCAGAACCGCCTGAGTTACCTGCCATAACATAGTTTATAAGCCAAGCAGGGCCAAAGAAACCAAATATTTTCTTAGCTCCAGCATCTTTCATATCGGCAAACCATGCATCCTGCCAATCCTGTGTGTCATTATGATAATTATTATCTTTTAATCTCTTAGAATAGTCTAAGAATGCCTCACGTTTTGGATCAATGTTTAACTTACCGTCAACGATCCAACCCTCTTCAGAACTGTTCTCTACCGCATGCCATAAATCACCGTCACCTGATACGATACCATAGCCCTTTTGCTTCAGCTCTTCAGCTGCTTCAAAGAACTTATCTAGACCAGGACCAATCTTATCCTTGATAACATTAGGATCGTCTGTTCCCCATACATCTTTCGCAATCGATCTACGATAAATGAATGCTCCACCGGTGGCCTGATAGCCAAGTCCGACTAGATTACCATCGGGGTTCGTCCCAATATCAACGGTGTACTGTGCAATCTCAGCTTCCTTTAGAAGCCGATCAACATCAATTCCAAGATCCTTATATGCTGCAGCATACTGAGATGCATCGCCTTGCGTATATTTAAGAACGAAAGCTGCTTCTGCACAGAAAATATCCGGTGCATCGGCTCCACCGGATGCCAATGCCTGATCAAGTGCTGGTTGGTATGCTCCATCTGTCGTAGCAATGATGGTAGTCTTAATTTCATAAGGGAAATCTGGATTTAGTTCTTTATATTTCTCGAGCATATTTGGAACCTCATCCGTAAAGCTCCATAAGTTAATAACTTTTACATTAGGATCGTTACTAACTTCATTTGCTTCATTTGCGCCAGCATCCCCTGCCGGTTCTTCCTTCTTTTCCGTTTTTGTTTCTTCCTTTTTTGTTTCCTTACTTGAGCTGCTTTCTGTTTGAGTACTGGTTGAGCTATCTTTGCTGTCATTTGCTTTGCCGCATCCTGTTAATGCCAAAGACATTACGAACACGAATGTGAGTAAAAAGGCAATATAACGTTTCATGTAACCCCTCCTCTAATAATTAAAAATTATTAATAATACAATTAGATTATAAATGATATCTTTGATACTTACTCCTTGTATTTTGCTATCTTATTATCAAATATTGCTTTTTTTATTTCTTTTTTTGTATAATGTATCTATTCTTATACGTTTAAGGAAATAAAATAATGGGCGAATTGCAGATATATTTTACCCATTACAGGAAACTCTCTAGTAATATTTGATAATATTTCTTGTCCGCAGACCAATTCCCTATCTTTTTATTGAGAACAGCTAAGATACCTATCAAATATTATTCAAATAGCTTATTTAATTTTATAAAGTGCCTTGTATTCTTTGGGGGTACAATGATTTTTTGCTTTAAATACTCGATTGAAGGTCGCCAGACTACTAAAACCGGACTTCATAGCAACCTGCATGATGGTTAAATCCGGGTCAATCAAGAGTTTTTCAGCATACATGATTCTGCGATTTATTAAGTATTCATAACAGGAAACGTTCATTACCTGTTTAAATAGTCGTGAGAAATGATATTTACTGAAGCCGGCAATGCTTGCGATATCATCCATATTAATGTTCTCCGTACAGTGATCGTTAATGTAATTACATACATTTAAAAACAGATCTACATACTCATGCTGCTTTTGCTTCTTGATAGTTAGAAATTTATCATTTCGATTCATATAATTTCGGCCTAAAATAGTAAAAAACCGAATGAGCATAGAATAGGCAGATGCCTCCCTAAAGGGTTGTGTTGAGAAATATTCAGAAGTAATATCATGGATAAGGGTTGTCAGCTCTTTATGTATATTTGGCATGGAAGAAGGTGTAATGGTCACGCAAGGACGAAACATGTGAAATGCTGAATTAAAACCGTTCAAACTATAAAGTAAACTACAATCAAATTGCATGATTATTCGTATCCCAGTGGGAGGTGCAAATAATTGATGCAACACTCCCGGTGGAATAATGAGAATATCCTCTTCATTCAAATTATAAGTTGTTTCATCGATGATAACCTTATAATCCTTTTCTGTTGGCATGATAATTTCACTGTCCGTATGCCAATGTTGCGGATAATCTTCATACTCATTATTGAGATAGATTCGAATTTTGAAATCTCCGTGGTAATTTACTATTTAATGATTTCCATTTAAGGTTTCAATCAAAATAACTCCCCCTCTTAGTTTATTGATTTCAAGTTCCTTATACTATTTCCTGATATTATTTTAAAAGATCCCATAAGTCATCATCAAATTTATCGCCCAGATAGGCTCTGCCCGATGGGTACTTGTTCAGATATTCCTTATGAATCTGTTCATTCACACGGGCTATTTCTTCTTTTAAGTCATTTGCAGAAAGTCTGATCGCACCCCTTCCTAAGATAATAAGTTGCTCGATGGAATCCGATGTAGCAACCGTGACATGGTGCTTATGTGCGATTTCCTGTGTTACTTTCTCGATATACTGATCTGCAGTCTCTGCTTCTTTTGTATAAACCACATGAATATTATGATATTTTTGTATATCGCCTACTCCGCCTTTAACTTTGTATGCATCAAAGACAAGGATAAGGATACATTTTTTAAATCCTTGATAATTACAAAGAATATCCATAAGCTTAATTCTAGCAGCATCCATATTATCATCGGCCAATTTTCTTAATTCATCCCAGGAAAATATAATATTATAGCCATCTACCAGCAAATATTCCTTTACATTTTCCTTATTCTTTATGGTGTGCTGTTTGGTTGGAACATTTCCCTTATTAGGACTTACCAATTTTTCATGCCCTAATCTATTATGGGACGAGTTTAGCTTCCTTTTGATCGGCCCATAGGTTCGGGTAAAGATATCTTCCAGCTCCTTATCCTCCTGCCAAGAGTTACTATAATTCTTCACAGGTTTTATGGATGCATTTTCTTCCTCATGATTCTTGGGTTTATCCAGTGAAATGCCATGATCCAGATGCATATAATCCTCAACCTTTTCCCATTCCACAACGAATCCTGCCCCATTGGCGCAGAATACTGAGCCCGTCGGATTATCCAGATCCCTTTCGCTATCATATCCTATGGCATCAATCACTTCTTCTGCATTATGGCAGCGTAGATACCCCCGCAGATTACAATAAAGCCTTCCATTTCCCCCAGTATAAGCAGCCACTTTGCTCTGATATCCCATCATGGTTGCAACTGGCGCATAACCGGTAAGTACAGACATTTCACCAAGCGTTTCCGGAGGGTTAAAATGACCACTTAGCCGCTGTATATCCGCCATAGCTCTCCCAACATAGTCGGATGGAAGCTCCAATGTAAAGTTATAATAAGGTTCTAGTAGGATACTTTTTGCTTTCTTTAATCCATGTCTTACTGCACGATAGGTCGCCTCTCTGAAATCTCCCCCTTCCGTATGTTTCAGATGGGCACGACCAGCGATCAAGGTGATCTTCATATCGGTAATTGGGGATCCTGTTAATACTCCAAGATGTTCCTTTTCTTCCAAATGGGTCAATACTAACCGCTGCCAATTGCGGTCCAAGGCATCCTCACTGCAGCTACTAGTAAAATGAAGACCACTTCCAGCATCCAGTGGTTCAAGAAGTAAATGTACTTCGGCGTAATGTCGTAATGGTTCAAAATGACCTACGCCAATCACAGGTTCCAGAATAGTTTCTTTATACACAATATTGCTTGAGCCAAATTCTACAGGAACACCAAAGCGTTCCAAAATGAGGCTTTTAAGAATCTCAATTTGTACCTCTCCCATCAACTGAACATGGATTTCCTTTAGCTGCTCGGACCAGACAATACGTAACAGTGGGTCTTCTTCCTCCAATTGACGCAATTTCGATAACATGGAAAAAGCATTACAATCCGGTGGCAGAATCATCTTAACTCTAAGTACCGGTTCAAGAACCGGTAGATCGGATATAAGCTCACTTCCTAATCCTTCCCCCGGATAGGTATGGTTTAAACCGGTTACCGCACAAACAATACCTGCTTCAACTTCATCCACTGTCTCATATTTGGCTCCCGAATAAATCCGTATCTGATCCACCTTTTCTTCCCAGATTACAGCCTCATGATTTTGGCTATTACCCGGGATCTGGTTGGGAGTATTCCCCAATGGAATTTCCTCTTGTTTTGAGTTTGGCTCTAAGCTAATAAGTTTACGATTAGTTAAGGGCATTTTTACTTTTAGTTTACCCCCGGTAACCTTCATGTAAGTCAAACGATTCCCTTGGTCATCTCTAGCAATTTTATAGATTTTTGCACCGAAGCTATCCAAATAGGTTTTCCTAAGCGTATACTGCTCCAGTCCGTTCAGGAAATCCTCTATGCCAATAAGCTTCAAAGCAGAGCCAAAAAAGCAAGGAAATACTTTCCTATTAGCAATCAAAGTTGCAATATCTTTTGTTTCAATCTTACCCTGATCCATATATTGATCAAGCATTGCTTCATCGCATAATGCTATGTTTTCCATAAATACCTTGGAATTTTGATTGTCGCTAAAATCAACGCAGCCATCGTTAAACTGCTTTTTTAATTCCTCTAATATAGCCCCTTGATTCGTACCATCTAGATCCATTTTATTGATAAATAGAAAGGTAGGTATCCCATATCTCTCCAGCAGTCTCCAAAGTGTTTTTGTATGGCCTTGTACACCATCACTTCCGCTAATAATCAGAATAGCATAGTCGAGAACTTGTAGAGTCCGTTCCATTTCTGCGGAAAAATCCACATGCCCTGGAGTATCCAGCAAGGAGACATCCATACTTTTATATTGAAATTTCGCTTGCTTAGAAAAGATGGTGATACCTCTTGCACGCTCTAACTCGTTGGTATCCAGAAACGCATCTTTATGATCTACTCTACCTAATTTTCTAATACTACCGGTTAGATACAGTATACTTTCCGCTAAGGTAGTTTTCCCAGCATCTACATGGGCTAAAATACCAATCACTAGCTTTTTCATTGTTCATCTCCTGTACCTTATTCATTTTAATCAATCCTTATAGCAAATACATAATACAGTACCTGCAAATATCATTTTATAATGCAAATCACGATCCGTGCTATTGTTAAACTTAACGTATTAATTACATTCTATAACGTTTTCATTTTAACATAATTTGTGACAAATAAAAAGAGTATATAAAAACCTTGGAAATGCTGTGAAGCATTCTCAAGGTTTTTTAAAA
>JAAYQP010000144.1 GCA_012519195.1 Clostridiales bacterium
GAAGATAGACCGGATATTTTAGCTCAAAAACGCTCTCTACAGGTTGGTAGCAGTGTCTTATATGATCGGGAAGATGCGGTCTATTCCCTAGATAGTATGTGCTTAGAATGGTCGGATAATGGGAGGGGTGATTATCGCCAGAGTCCAACGGAATTTAAAATGCCGGATGGAAGCTTTGTTTCAGATTTTATCTATGATGGTCATGCGTTACTAGAGGGCAGTGTTCCTATGGAAACCTTACCAACGGCATACGGAGGGGAGCAGACTTTAAAAATCACCTTAAAGGACAAGGCATTTCCTATCTTCATAGACCTATATTACACTGTCTATGAGCAAACGGATGTAATTACAAGAAGAGCAGTTGTAAGGAATGAAGCGAATTCTTCCCTTACCATTCGACGCATTATGAGTATGTTGATTGATTTACCGGATGAGTGCTTTCATATGTATACCTTAGATGGTGGATGGATTAAAGAAGCGAATTTACATAAGCGGCCAGTTTCTTACGGTATCACCATGAATTCTTCCACTACCGGTGCTAGTAGCAATCGGCATAACCCGGCATTCCTTATAGCTGAAGCGGATGCCAATGAAGACTATGGTAATGTATATGCTTTCAATATAATATATAGCGGAAATCATTATAGTATCGTCGAGAAAAATGAGCGGGATTATGTCCGTGTAAGTATGGGAATCAATCCTCACCTTTTTGAGTGGATTGTATTACCGGGAGAGAAGTTTGAGGCGCCGGAGTGTGTGATGAGCTATAGCAGCCAGGGCTTCAACGGTACAAGCCAGCATATGCATGATTTTGTGAACGAGCATATTGTGAGAGGGGAGTACAAGAAGAAGGAAAGACCGATATTAATCAATAATTGGGAGGCTCATTTTTTCAATTTTAACGAGGGGAAGTTGTTGCGCCTTGCTAAGGAAGCCAAAGAACTTGGGGTGGAGCTATTTGTTTTAGATGATGGCTGGTTTGGAGAAAGAAATGATGATCAGGCAGGGCTTGGTGATTATACGGTGAATACCAAGAAATTACCCCATGGTCTAAAAGCATTTGCAGAAAAGATCAATAACATTGGATTAGACTTTGGTATATGGTTTGAGCCAGAGATGGTGAACGAGGATAGTGAATTATATCGTTCTCATCCAGAATATGCGATAAAGCTTCCTAATCGTAGCCCCGTCTTAGGAAGAAATCAGATGGTGTTGGATCTATGTCAAAAAGAGGTTCGGGATTATATTGTAGAACAAGTTAGCGCTATTTTAGATGAAGTGAATATCCGTTATGTGAAATGGGATATGAACCGTCATATTGCGGAAGCATTTTCAGAGGCAGTGCAAAACCAGGGAGAGTTCTATCATCGCTATATCCTCGGACTCTATGAAGTACTGACTCGAATTTTTGTCCCAAGGCCACATATATTATTAGAGAGTTGTTCTAGTGGAGGCAATCGGTTTGATTTAGGTATGCTTGTATTTAGTCCACAGATCTGGACGTCCGATGACACGGATCCCATTGAGCGGTTAAAAATCCAGACGGGGTTGTCCTATTTTTATCCGCAGTCTACAATGGGGGCCCATGTGTCCCAGTCTCCACATCAACAAACCTTACGGGATACACCGCTTGCTACCCGTTTTCATGTAGCCTGCTTTGGATGTCTTGGCTATGAGTTGGATCTAAAGTATCTGACACCGGAAGAGAAAAAAGATATAACAGAGCAGATCGCATTTTATAAACAATATCGAAGGATCTTTCAATATGGAAGGTTCTATCGGATTAAAAACTATAAAGAAAATAAAGTACAATGGGAAGTGATAAGCGAAGATAAAGAAAGCGCATTGACTGGCTTTTTTCAGACCTTAGCAACGGCAGCAGAAAGTAGCGATAAGTTGAAAGTGATTGGACTAGAAAAAGGGATATATACTTTGAGAACTAGACCACAAAGGCTTTATATTGAGCGCTTTGGAGGATTGATAAAACATATTATGCCAGTGGAATTAAATCCAGATGGGGTAATAGTACGAACGGCAAATCGTCATTATAGTCTGAAAGATTGCGTAGAGACCTATACTTGTTCTTCCGAGGCCTTGGCAGCAGGCATCCCTTTATGTGAGCAGTTTATCGGAACCGGATATCATGATCGGATACGGATGCTTGGGGACTTTGGATCCAATCTATATATTACGGAGAAGAAAGTAGGTAACTAACGTAAAAATGGGGGAAAAGATGAAAGGAAAAACAAATCATAATCGTTATATGTTTGGTCTTGGTACCGTTGGAAGAGATATGCTCTATACAATGGTGAGTATGTATCTTCTATTTTTCTTAACCGATATTCTTAACTTACCGGATTCTACTATGTGGTGGATGACTGGTGCAATGACAATACTACGGGTTTTTGATGCGGTAAATGATCCAATCATGGGATATTTGGTTGATAATACTCATTCCCGCTATGGTAAATTTAAACCTTGGATTGTAATAGGAGGCATCATCGGTGGGATTCTTACCATTCTACTATTTTTTGATTTTGGACTTAGTGGAGCAGGATATGTAATCATGTTTGTCGTTCTTTATCTGCTCTGGGATTTAACCTATGGAGCCAATGATATTGCTTATTGGTCCATGCTTCCTTCTTTATCTCTTGACCAGAAGGAACGGGAGAAAACAGGCTCCTTTGCCAGGATATGTGCAAATATCGGCTTGTTTACCACCGTTGTTTGTATATTGCCTGTAACCAATGCATTAGGGGGAGATAAGAGGGCATGGCTTATAACAGTAATTGCAATTGTATTGATTACATGGGCATTTCTTATGTTTACGGTATTTGGGGTAAAAGAGGATAAAAGTATCAATGTTAAGCAGGACACAACCTCTTTAAAGGAAATGATTCAGGCCTTATTCCAAAATGATCAGCTCTTGTTTACTGCAATTTCAATGGCGCTGTTTATGATTGGTTACTGTACCACTACAGGGTTTGGAGTCTATTATTTTAAATATGCATTTAAAAATGAAGAAATGTATTCGATATTTGCAGCAATTCTAGGTGTTTCCCAGTTAGCAGCCTTATCCGTTTTTCCTTTGCTATCAAAGAAATACAGCCGGAAAGTCCTTTATGCATTTGCAACAGTACTGGTAGTGATTGGCTACATAATTTTCTTCTTCGCACCAATGAACATGATCTTTATAGGAACAGCAGGAATTCTTCTATTTGTCGGGGAGGCATTCATTCAACTGCTGATGCTGATGTTTCTAACGGATACGGTAGAGTATGGTCAGTGGAAGTTAGGTCGTCGTAATGAAAGTATAACCTTTTCAGTCCAGCCATTTATCA
The DNA here is from genome assembly GCA_012519195.1 of Clostridiales bacterium. Classification (GTDB taxonomy): domain Bacteria; phylum Bacillota; class Clostridia; order Lachnospirales; family Lachnospiraceae; genus Mobilitalea. The sequence continues at coordinate 3,342 of JAAYQP010000144.1, forward strand.
ATAAGATCGGCGGGGCAATTGCCAATGGAATTGTTGGTGCAACTTTGATCATTTCTGGAATTAATGCTGCAGAGACACCGGATGATGTCACTGATTCTGGTCTACTGATCATGAAGCTGTCCATGTTAATTTTACCTTTAATCTTTATTCTGATCGGCTATATCATCTATCGTAAAAAGTTTAAGATTGATAAGCAGATGTTTGATGAAATTCTATTGGAATTAGCTGCTCGTGGTGAAATAAATCGTGACTAGTTAAGAAACGATTTTATCATAAAGAGGAGGAGTGATGATCCTGTGTTGACAAAAGACAATAGAATTAAAGATGTATATGCCAGTCCAATCGGTAAAGACATTATTGACCGAGTACTTTTACAGATGAATGTTAGCAAAAAGGCAGTTGCGAATCCGATCGTGGGTAACTTAAAGCTAAAGGTATTGCCAAAGCTATTAAAAAGCCAACTAGATGAAGGGTTTATAGATACCTTACTTACTATATTAAATACGGAAGAGGAAGTACCAAAAGTCGATGAAGGGCCAATTCAAAAAGCATGGTGGAAGGAAGCAGTTTTCTATCAGATTTATCCAAGAAGTTTTAAAGACAGTAATGGAGATGGTATTGGTGATCTACAGGGTATTATTAGCAAATTGGACTACATAAAAGATTTAGGGATCGATGCGATCTGGCTTTCACCGATCTATGATTCTCCCAATGATGACAACGGATATGATATCCGAGATTACCATAAGATTATGACTGAGTTTGGGATAATGGAGGATTTTGACCAATTACTGAGGGAAGTACATAATCGAGGCATGAAATTGATTATGGATCTGGTAGTGAACCATACCTCGGATGAACATGAATGGTATCAGAAGGCCATCCATGAACCCGATTCCAAGTATGGAGATTACTATATTTTCAGAGATCAGCCAAACAATTGGACCTCATTATTTAGTGGTAGTGCGTGGAACTATGTAGAGGAACGTAACCAATATGCTTTGCATCTATTTTCAAAGAAGCAAATGGATCTAAATTGGGAAAATGAGAACTTACGTCATGAAATCCATGAAATGGTGAAATGGTGGCTTGAGAAAGGTGTCGACGGTTTCCGTTTGGATGTCATTAATTTCATTTCTAAGCGTAGTAGTTTGCCGGATGGAAACGAAAGTATAGGTAAACTGATAGGACATTATGGAATGGAACATTACTTCTATGGACCTCGTCTTCACGAGTATCTACAAGAATTAAAGAAAAAAGCATTTATCCCATATAATGCTTTCTCTGTTGGTGAAACTCCTGGAATAGGAATGGAAATGAGCAAGCTACTTACTGCAGATTATAGGAATGAGCTGGATATGATATTTTCCTTTGACCACTTGGAAACCCCAGGACATACCCGTTTTAATGACTATTCCTATGATCTTAACTACCTAAAAAAGTATATGATTGACTGGATGGAGAATTATGGTAACCACTGTCAGCCTTCCCTATTTTTTGAGAATCATGATAATCCCCGTATGATTTCCAAGATAAATCTAGACCCACAATATCGAGATGTCCTAGGTAAACTTCTTGCAGTAATTCAGCTTACCTTAAGAGGGACACCCTTTATCTATCAGGGACAGGAGCTGGGAATGATGAATCAGAAGTTTCAATCAATCTCAGACCTCAGGGATGTGGAGTCGCTGAATCTCTATGAAGAGTTATGTAAGGTGATGGATAAAAAAGATGCATTCCAAAAAGTATTAGCTGGCTCAAGAGATCATGCCAGAACACCGATGCAATGGAACAATCAGGATTATGCTGGATTTTCCACGGGAAAACCATGGATTATGATGGATGAGGATTATAAGAAATGTAATGTAGAGATGCAGTTAGAAGATAAAGCTTCCATCCTTCGGTTTTATCAGAACTTGATACTATTTCGAAGAGAGCATAAGGTCATTTATTATGGAGATGTGATATTTACTAATAAAAAGAAGAAAGATGTATTTACCTACTATCGAAAGGATGAAAAAGAAACCTTGTATATTGAGATTAATTTAAGCTCAAATAAAATAAGACGTTCAAAACTTCCAGAGGGAGAGCGATTAATATCCAACTACCCAGAGGCTTTACCAAAGTTTTTACAACCATATGAAGCATCGATATGGAAAATTAAGTAGGCTGAAAACCCCAAAGCAGTGTGAACTGCTACTGTTTATAAGACTGGAGCGGTTTATTTTAGGCTCTTTGTCAAGTGCTGGGGTATGATTGCTTGCAATCATGCTCCAATACTAGGCTTAGAGCTATTTTTATGTTTCATCCA
>JAAYQP010000145.1 GCA_012519195.1 Clostridiales bacterium
AAGCCAATCTTTTTGCAAGCCAAGATGCAACCATCTGGCATATATATTTTATTAGACGTTTTTATGTTAATCTGAATTCGAAAGGGTTGCATTTCGATTTTCAATTAAGGTTTATCTAATTATGAATGAAAAGGAGGAATTTTGTTTTCATAGATCATCTATGGCTTTCTTAATATTGCCTGATACTACTTCCTATCATTCTAACATATAAATATAAAAAGAATGCATAGGTAAGATGAATTATGTTAAATTTAATTAAAACAGCAAATAGTTTCCTATGGGGAATTCCTTTGCCTGCTCTATTATTTGGGGCTCATATTTATTTCACCGTACACCTGAAAGGGGTACAAAAACATATAGGAAAGGCGATTAAATTATCGGTAACACCAGAAGAAGATGCAGACGGGGATATCAGTGCATTTGCTACACTTTCCCATACCTTGGCAGCTACCATTGGTACTGGTAATATCGTTGGGATTTCCACAGCTGTAGCACTTGGTGGACCGGGGGCAATCTTCTGGTGCTGGCTTACTGGTGTCTTAGGGATGGCAACCTCCTATGCAGAATGTTTCCTAGGTGTGTTATATCGCAAAAAAACGGAAGACGGAACTTATCTTGGTGGACCCATGTATGCATTAGATTATGGTTTACATAAGAGATGGCTTGCTATTCTATTTTGTATTTTTACATTAATCGCTTCCTATGGTGTCGGTTGCTCTACGCAGGCTCGGGCAGTTACAGAGACCGCCCATACCCTTTGGAACCTTCCAGAATATATCGTTGGTATGCTTGTAGCAGTTGTAGTAGGTCTTGTGATCGTAGGCGGAGTTCAGTCGATCGGAAATATATGTAGCAAACTAGTTCCTACCATGGGTTTACTCTATATCGTAAGCTGCATTATCATCTTGTTTTTAAATCTCCCTTACCTTATTCCATCAATTAGCCTCATCCTCCGTTCTGCTTTTCAGCCCACAAAGCTACCAGCAGCCGTGGCAGGAGGATTTATTGGTGGTACATTACGCACTGCTGCCAGATACGGAATCGCTAGGGGTCTCTTTACCAATGAGGCGGGCCTTGGATCCGCAGCCATCGCTGCGGCAGGGGCGAAAACATCTCATCCTTCCAGACAAGCGCTAATATCCATGAGTGCAACTTTTTGGGATACTGTAATTATGTGCGCGATTACCGGATTGGTCATTGTAACAAACATTGTCAAGCACCCTTCCTCCTTAGAAGGTTATTCCTTTACCGAATTAACAACTGCATCCTTCCATGCTATCCCTTATGGAGAATATATACTTGGAATCTCCTTAATCCTATTTGCCATCGCTACCTTAATTGGATGGTCCTATTTCGGAGAAAAGGCGGTAGAATACTTATTTGGCAAAGCCACAATAAGTACCTACCGCGTCTGCTATATCGTTATGATATTTGTTGGTTCCATTATGTCGCTTGAACTAGTTTGGGAACTTACCGATCTGGTAAATGCCTGTATGGCATTACCTAATTTAATTTGCTTACTGCTATTACGTAAACAAATTACTCCATATCCCTTTCGTAAATAAGGCTATCTATCGTATTATTAAATTATGCTATTTATAATGTTTATATAGGATCTGCTTTGCTATGCTTCTTGCCTCTGTCTCCCCTTTTATATCCTTAATAATAGATAGGGCAAAATCAATCGCTGTACCCAGACCTTTCGAAGTAGTAATCGTTCGATCAGTAACAACCGGTAAATCAACTACATTGGCTCCGGTTAATTGGTCCTCCATGCCGGAGTAGCAGGTTGCCTTAATTCCATTTAAAAATCCTTTCTGGCTAAAAATAGTTGGAGCAGCACAAATTGCAGCTAAGGGTTTCTTCTTTGAATAAAATTCCCTTAATAGTTTATCGAGCCCTTCGTGCTCCATTAGATGCAGTGTCCCTGGCATACCACCGGGCAATACCAGCAAATCCGCATCCCCATAATCGGAATCTTCAAACAGAAGATCTGCTTCCACTGCGATTTGGTGGGCTCCGGTAACTTTGCGTTTTCCTGTAATAGACACCATGGAAATTTCAATTCCAGCTCTCCTTAATAGATCTACAACTGTAAGGCCCTCAATCTCTTCAAAACCATCTGCCAAAAAGATATATACCTTTGCCATTGTAATTCCCCTTTCGTACATTTCTAACGGATATATATTAATATTAACTTATTCTATCTTTAAATTCAACACTCCAACATTTTTTAAAGATAGCATAGGCTTACACATCCGTTTCCTTCGAATTGGACCTACCGGGCAGATTTCCAATACATAGCATTCATCACAAGGTACTTCGAAACGGAAACAACCACAGGAGCATATATTTTCACAATACATGCAGATCTTTTTTTCTTCACAAACTTGATAAAGTCTTACCTCCCAACCATGATCTCCACAGCAACTACAGCCCCAGACACATCCAAAGATAACACCTGGTTCTATCATACATTCCGGACATGGTTCTGGTTTATCAATGGGGATCGGAATCGGATATGGTCGATATTCAATTCGGGTTATTGCTTCCGGACACGGCGGGCAGGGCGCAGGCTGAGGTACCGGCATTGGCCTAGGTGCTGGCGATGGACGTGGTATCGGTGCCGGTTGTGGTGCTGGGGCTGGCATTGGTGCAGGTGGTGGGGTCGGTACCGGTTGTGGGACTGGCCTTGGTGTTGGTACCGGTTGTGGTGCCGGAACGGGCATTGGTGCTGGTATAGGCTGTGGTGCTGGCGGTGGAGTTGGTACAGGTATTGGTGCCGGTGGCGGGGTTGGTGCAGGCATTGGTGCCGGAGTTGGTGCAGGCATTTCTTCTGGTATTTCCGGCGGAGCAGGCAGTACCGTTTCACATACTACTCCACCAACAAAAGGATACCAATGGAATTCAAATCCACTTCTTGCACTAACAGCAAAGGATCGAAATGCAGCATTACCGTTGATGTTTCCTCCGGTTTGATGAGCATGGAACATTGCTTGTGGTGCTAATACACTTCCCCAGATGGCAGCTGGTACCTCCATATAGATATTGGTTGCATCTTCAAAAACATAAAGGGTCCGATTGGTATTATTAGCATCTCCCCATAATCCATACTGCATATGCGCATTCCTGCCTGTTCTAATTTTAATAATGGCAAGGCTTCCAGCTGGTATTTCTAATTTAATCTCTTTGTTTAGAATTCCATTGGGACTTGCATCGATTAAAAAAACATTTTGAACAGGATCATCGCCTCTAAGAATCAATTGATGGAATCGTTCCGTAACGGTTCCATTTTCCTCTAGATCTAAGATACAGCTATGGTAATCTTCGATACTTTCTCTTGCATCCTGGAAGAATTGACCCACATTTGCACCTATCCTGCTTGCAGGTATAAACCGATCCACATCATAGCTAGATATTGCATAGTGAGATCCACGATCACTTGGTCTCCAATATTGGCTACCTCCTACTGCCTGGTAAAGTCTGCTTAACTCTTGAGCCTGATTAGGGTCACCATCTTTGCCGATCATATAGGTACTGCCACTAGCAGCATTAAAATTGCCACCTACAACCACATGACCGATTACCACTAAAGGACCCTGCATTGCTACATCTCCACCAACTAAAAATCTTACTAGATCTGGACTGTAACCTGTTCCTCGCAAATCGCCCTCATTCCCATAGCCCAGGCTTAGACCTCGTGGACTAACGAAATTTCGACCGACTGCCATTCCTCCCTTGGTGTCTACAATATTATTCGCATCTTCAAAAATGATGGCATTAAAAGTTGAAGCTGTTCCAAATGGCTGTCCTTCTATGTCATACCAATTTATATCATCATATGAAACACCGGAATAGAAAGCAGCTTCATTCATATCGTTAAACATATAAGCCTCCTTAAAACACAACGGAATCTGTGCATTCTATATTCTCAATTCAGTTTATTCATTGGAAAAATAATCGTGCAGGTTTTTCTCTTTCTTTCTTGTTCTTAGAATTATGAATTTCATAGTAAATAGTGCCATAAATGGAAAAAATCCAGGATATCCTCATTAGGGTTTACAAAGAAATGTTTCTGATGCTAAAATAGGGCGTGCATATATAATAATTAACTCCGGAATAATCGCTGTCGATAAACCTATTTGAGTTCCACCCTATGCCCATCTGTTTTCCATTGTCGGGATATTTTGTTGAACTTAAATAGAGTAAAGGAGGTATTACTATTGAGAGAACTTGATACCCTGGCCATCAAAGCAAAATCAGACCAGAGGATTATGGAACAATTTATTGAGCAGAATGAATTTTATATTATAAAATGTGCCTCTAAATTTACTCATCGCTATATTACAAAAAGTGATGATGAATGGTCTATTGCCTTGCTGGCATTCCATCAGGCAGTTGAAAGCTATGTTCCGGAAAAAGGGAGCTTTTTTAGCTTTGCAGAGCTAGTAATTCGGAGACGACTGATTGATTATGGAAAAGGTAAGGAGAAATTTATTTCCGAAATTTCTGTGGATCCTAATATTTTTGATACTGAGCCAGAAGATGAGGCTGATGATCTTGCGATTAAATTAGCCCTTGCAGATCAGATATCAAAAGATAACACTAGTGATATGAAAACAGAAATCGAAGATCTTAATATTCGTTTTCAAAGCTATGGCTTTTCCTTTTTTGATCTGACAAAGAGCTCACCCAAGGCGGGGAAAACCAAGAAATCCTGCGCAAAAGTTATTAATTATATCTTAAGGAATCCCGTATTAACTAAGGAATTAAAAGAAACAAAGCTACTTCCATTAAAAGTTATTGAAAAAAATGTACAGGTACCCCGAAAAATTATAGAACGGCATCGAAAATATATAATAGCAGCGATCGAAATACTTTCCGGAGAGTATCCACATCTTGCAGAATATATGCAATACATTAGAGAGGAGAACGATGAATGAAGGCCGTTGTTGTAGAAATTAAAAAGAATTATGCCGCAGTCCTATCTGATAATGGTTGCATATTAAAAGTCAAAAACAACAATTATGAGATTGGACAGGTGATTTATATTAATAATAAAGAAAAATCAATTCGCAAAAAGATACTTACCTTCGCTGCCTCTGCCGCAGCACTGCTTATCTTAGGTACAGGTACATGGGCTTATGCCGCTCCTTATTCCTATGTAAGTTTGGATGTGAATCCCTCCATCGAATTCACAGTTAACCGGTTTGATCGAGTACTCCGAGTAAAAGCGGTTAATGACGATGGTGAGGAGTTATTAAAAGATATCAACCTTAGTGATTTAAAGAATGAAACCATTAATAATGCATTATCAGCTACGATTGAACAAATATCTGCAGCAGGATATTTTGAAGGTGATATAGAGGCAGGCCTTATCATTGCAACCTCAGCGAAAAATACTGCAAAAGCAGAGAAATTAGTAGAGGAGCTTCAGGAAACCGTTGATAGCGAATTAGTTGAGCAAGGTAAAGAGGTTGAAGTTGAAGCCATTAGCATAGGTTATGAACGTGTACAGGAAGCAAAAAAATTAGGAGTAACTCCTGGTAAACTTAATTTGGTGGAAAAATTACAGGCATCAGCCCAAGATCCAGAAACAATTGATATTGAAGAATGGCTCAGTAAGCCAGTTAAAGAGATCATGAAGGCAACCAAGGATAATAAAAAAGGAGCCAAATCTTTAGAAGACGGGTTAATCATCGATCCCCAAGAGGACGATGCAAATATAGAGGTAGCGAATGAAGATGCTACGAAAGAAGAAACTTTAGAATCCAAAAAAGCTGCTATAAGTGCTAGAAAAGAAGCTAAAGAAGCAGAGAAGGCAGCTAGAAAAGAACAGAAGGAAGCAGAAAAGGCAGCTAGAAAAGCGCAAAAAGAAGAGAAAAAAACCTCCAGAATATCCAATAGCATTTACAATAATGACGAAAATAAAGAGATCCGTCCACCTCATAACACAGACAGATCTGTGGAAAATACTACAAAGACAGAAGATGTTTCCTTAAATCTGAAAGAGAAATCCGAGAAAGCAGCTGAGAAAATAGATAAAAAAGCTGAGAAAGCGGAGGAGAAGGCTGATAAAGTAGCTGAAAAGGCGAATGAGAAAGCCGAGAAAGCAGCCGAGAAGGCAAATGAAAAAGCCGATAAAACAGCTGAAAAAGCGAATGAGAAAGCCGAGAAAGCAGCTGAGAAAGCGAATGAGAAAGCCGAGAAAGCAGCTGAGAAAGAGAATAAAAAATCCGAAAAATTTGATCAGAAGGCAAAAGACAAGAAAGAGAAAAACTCTAATAAATCGAATATAACTAATAATAATTCAAAATCAAAGAATAATGGTAAGCCCAAGTCTTCCAAGTAATTTAATATGCTTATTTCTAAATTTTGATATATTATCCAGTTTAGCTTGGATAATCCCCCACACAGCAAAAACCACCGCGCCATCCCCAGGCCACGGTGGTTTTTGTTTTAAGCTTATTTTATTTACGAGCGGATAATAAGTAATCCTCAAAGCGATTAATATTTTTCGTTTTTCCTATTACAACGATGATATCATTTTCATTCAAAACAAAATCAGGAGCAATCTCTGTAATTACATTCTCATCATGTTCGATTGCAATAATATTAAGGTTAAATTTCTTGCGAATATCAGCCTGCAATACAGTTCTACCTGCTAATTTAGATGTTAGCTTTAACTCTGTAATAGATATATCATCATTTAATGCGATATATTCCATTACTCTAGAGGATACTAAGCGATGGGCGAGTCGAATTGCAATATCTTGCTCAGGATAGATAACCTCTGCTCCGATCTTCTCCAGAACCATTCCCTGCTCCGTACTAATTGCTTTTGCAATAACTCTCGGTACACCCATGCTGACTACATTTAGGGTGGTTAAAATACTGACATCGATCTTTTCCCCGATACATACGATAACGGTTCCACAATTTTGAATACCTGCTTCCTCAAGGTTTTCCCTAGTTAGTTCATTCACAATAAAAGCATTATCCGTTAAATGGCGAATATGTTTAATTTTACTCTCATTATTGTCAATTACCATGATCTCTTTTCCTGCTTCTACTAGAGCAGAAGCAAGGGCTGTACCAAACCGTCCAAGACCAATAATTCCATACTCAATAGCTGGTTTGCGATTTAACATAAGAAACCTCCTATCTATGATCCATACTTTTATTTTTCTCCGTAGACTAATTAAATACTCCTTTCTAGTAAATAATTCAAAGTTACAAATACTCATCTTGCATACCCATAAAAAAAATAGGTTCTATAATATATGTTGGGGTATGCGAATAAAACTTTCACAAGCCCAACGTTTTATTTTATAATATAAAAAAACCTCCTCGTGCCAG
>JAAYQP010000146.1 GCA_012519195.1 Clostridiales bacterium
TATCCGGTGGACAAAAGCAAAGAATATCTCTGGCCAGAGCTTTACTAAAGAATCCTTCGATTATCATACTGGATGATACTACTTCTGCAGTAGATATGGAGACAGAGACCCAAATTCAGCAAGAGTTGAAGTCCTTGGATAATAAGCATACCGTATTCGTTATTGCTCATCGTATTTCTTCTATAAAAGATGCTGACCAGATACTGGTATTGGATGATGGAAAAATCATTGAGTCAGGCAAGCATCAGGAACTTTTAGAACGAAAGGGTTATTACTATACGGTGTTCCATCACCAATATGGTGACTTTGATCAGATAATGGAATCAGCCTTGAAAGCAGGTGGAAAAGTTGGCTAGAAATAAATATGACATTGGTGAAACCTTAGAGACAGAATTTAATTTTTCCCATTTAAAAAGACTTGGCAAATACATTAAACCTTATCGTAAGGATTTGTTTCTTACTATAATCTTAATGACAGTTACCTCTGCCCTTGGAATGTTGACTCCCATAATCCTAATGCAGATTATGGATGTCTATATTCCCAATAACGATATTAAGGGAATTGTTCTATTAAGTATCCTTATCCTAGGTATTTACTTAATTATATCTGTAGTTTTGCGGATGAAGATAACCCTGACTTCTCGATTAGGACAGAATATTATCCATACAATTCGTAGGGATATTTTTGAGCATCTGCAGGAACTTCCTTTTTCCTACTATGATGATCGTCCTCATGGAAAAATACAGGTGAGAGTCGTTAACTATGTCAACAGTTTAAGCGATTTGCTTTCGAATGGTATTGTTAATACGATTACCGATTTATTTAGCTTGGTGTTTATCGTAATCTTTATGTTTGCTGTCAATGTTCGATTGGCTCTTATTTGTTTATTGGGACTTCCAATGTTGATGATTCTGATCTTCATAATTAAGAAAAAGCAAAGGGTTGCTTGGCAGATTTTAAGTAATAAATCCTCCAACCTGAATGCTTATATCGCAGAAAGCATCAGTGGGATTCGTGTTACTCAAAGCTTTACTAGGGAAAGGGAAAATACCAAAATATTTAATACTTTAAGCAATGATTATCGACAGGCTTGGATGACTGCAGTAAAATATAACTTCCTACTATGGCCGGCGATCAACAATATTTCCACTTGGACAACGGCTGCTGTCTTTGTACTTGGAGTAGCCTGGATTGATCAGGGGATTGAGGGGATTACAGCAGGTGTATTAATAGCAATGACAGGATATATCGGGCAGTTCTGGGCACCGGTGAATACTCTGGCAAGCTTCTATAATTCTCTTTTGACTGCAATTTCTTACCTTGAAAGGATTTTTGAAACCATAGATGAACCGGTTTTAGTGAAGGATTGCGAGGGAGCGGTCCCCATGCCTCCTATTAAAGGTAAGGTGGAATTTAAGAATGTTGTTTTTAGTTATGAGGATGGGATACCAATCCTAAATGATATCAGTTTCACTGCAAATGTTGGAGATAGTATTGCTATTGTAGGGCCAACCGGAGCAGGTAAAACGACCATCATTAATTTAATTAGTCGCTTCTATAATCTAGATTCCGGTACAATAACAATCGATGGGATCGATATTGATAAGGTAACGATTAAATCCCTTCGTAAACAAATGGGTATTATGCTACAGGATAGCTTTATCTTTTCCGGTACGATCATGGATAACATTCGTTATGGCAATATGGAAGCTACCGATGAACAGGTAATCGAAGCCGCAAAAACAGTCCGTGCCCATGATTTTATCATGGAGTTGGAGAATGGATACGATACAGAAGTAAATGAGCGAGGGACTAGATTGTCTGTTGGTCAAAGGCAGCTGATCAGCTTTGCAAGAGCTTTGTTAGCTGACCCTAAGATCCTAATCCTTGATGAAGCCACCTCTAGTATTGACACTGAGACTGAGATTTTGCTACAGGAGGGCTTAAGTAAGCTACTCGCAAACCGTACCTCCTTTATCATCGCCCACCGATTATCTACCATTAAGAATTCTACCTGCATTATGTATGTAGATGGTGGTAAGATTCAGGAGTTAGGTACCCATGATGAACTCATAGAGAAGAAAGGGAAATATTACGAGCTGTATATGTCCCAGTATAAATTCTTAGAGGAGTAATAACATAAAATTAATAGAAATAAAAATGAAAATATAACTTCCCTATGGGGAGAAATTGCGAAAAATCAGTGGCATAAAATGTTCCACTGATTTTTTCTATCCTAATGCAATATGTTAAAATATGGTATATAATACTTAAGAATAGCTTCTAAATTAGAAGGATATTAATTTATAAACAACCTATATAGTTTTTATCTATCAATACTAATATTGAAAGGGGGATGGGGATTTCGTTATGAGTAATAACGGGATGCCATATGTTTCTATGAAGCGTATAATAGGTATATCATTGCTTCTATTATTACTTACTTTAGTTATCTCATGCAGCAATATGAAAGCTCCTAGGATAGATACGGAAAGAAATGATAACGATATTTCCGCTGACACGAAAACAGTGGAAGATCCCATTGAGGATATTACTGAAACATATCAAGAGCTAGACCCAATATCTGCAAGAGATCAAGAGGTAGACCAAAAAACAAGAAATCAAGAGATGGATCCAATATCTGCAACAAATCCTGAGGTAGAACCGATACCTGCAACAAGTCAGGTGAAAGATTCTGAAAAACCAAATTTCGATGAATTTCAACCATTAAGAGATAGTTTTGTAAGAGTAGATTTTGAAGTAAAAAGAGAGGGAAGGAAAGATGAACCCAAATCCTTTATAGTGACTAGAAATTATGATCTAAATCGAGATGGACACATGGATAAGATCAAGGTATCTCTATTAGGTATCGATGGAGCTAATAATACATTACCCTATATTGAAGTAAATGGTATCAGACAAGAATTTTATATGGATTATACTTTGTCTGGTGAGGTCCAGATTCTAGATCTGGATGAAAGTGATAATTTTCATGAGATTGCTTGTTTTGATGAAGGACCTAGCGATGACCCTCATTACCATTTCTTTCGGTATGATGGAACAAAGCTCTATGAAATTGGTGAGATTGATGCTTATGCCTATATGGATGGAAAGGGAAAATTGATCTCAGGCTTTCATATCTCCCATTTTACACCCAAGTTCTATTCTGCCTGGTATCAAGTTGAGGAGAATCAATTGGTATTTCATAGCAACACTATGGAGCCATACTTAGGAAAAGCCTATGAATTTGAGGGAGGAAAAGCCTACTTTCTACCATTTGATGAGATGCCGGAAGAGGTTGAATTTCAATGGGAGGAACTAATTCAATTTGAACCAGGTAAACTGAATCTGATTGATGTCTACATTTTATTTGAAGATAATCCAGTTCTAAATCATTACTTTGTAGAATTTGAAGACGGGAAAAGAGGATTACTATATTTTTGGATCGGGGACTAATTTGGGTACAAACTTTACCACTATACGAAATTACGATCTTGAATTACAATATAGGAATAGCTAATTTATAAGTATAATCTCAGCATGATAGAAGGAGAATTACATGGCATACGACTACAAAACAATAGTACCCTATCTTTTAGACTGGTATGATTATAATGCCAGGATACTCCCCTGGAGAGAGAACCCCAAGCCCTATCATGTTTGGATATCGGAGATCATGTTACAACAGACAAGAGTCGAGGCTGTCAGAGGATACTTTGATCGTTTCATAAACGAGATACCAAGTATTGATGCCCTGGCCAAGGTCGAGGATGAGAAACTACTAAAGCTTTGGGAAGGTCTTGGATACTATAATCGGGCTAGAAATCTTAAGAAAGCAGCCTGGCAGATCGTAAGGGATTACGGTGGTGAGCTTCCAGCAGATTATAATGAATTATTAAAGCTACCCGGTATCGGAAGCTACACGGCAGGAGCCATAGCTTCCATTGCATTTCAAATCCCGGTTGCAGCAGTGGATGGTAATGTACTTCGTATCACTAAAAGAATTGCAGGAAGCTTTGATGATATTACCAAGGAAAAAGTGAAAAGAGAATTAAGCGAGGATTTGAATCGGATTATACCTAAAGATCGTCCGGGGGATTTCAATCAATCTTTGATGGATCTTGGGGCTACTGTCTGCCTGCCGAATGGGAAGCCCCTTTGTCAGCAATGTCCACTAATGCATCTTTGTGAAGCTTATCATAAGGACTATATCGCGCAGATACCGGTCAAGCCACCCAAAAAGAAACGTAAAATAGAGCAACGTACCATACTTCTTATGGAATACCAAGATAAGTATCTTCTTCATCAAAGGGCAGCAAAGGGCTTGCTGGCTGGCCTTTGGGAACTTCCTGGGATAGAAGAGAAACTATCATCAAGGAAGCTTCGTAGCATACTAAATGATAAGGGTTTAGAGATTGCTTCATTGAAGACACTGGGAGAAGCGAAGCATATATTTTCCCATATCGAATGGCATATGACAGGTTACTATATTAACCTTAGCCACCTTACTCCTGAGTATATAAAAGAGAATTCCTTTATCCTAGCAGATGAAGAAGAGATCAAACATACCTATACACTGCCATCTGCTTTTTCTCCTTTTCTTGATCAAACAATCGATAAAAGGTTAGGAAATAATTAAGAATTTTCTTATTGGACTGTTTAAGAAAATATGCTATGATGAATTACGGTATGGAAAATTAAATAGCTTAAGTTTGGAGAGTGAAATATGAAAAAATATATATTACTTTACATTGGCCTTTTTACACTAATTCTTGGAGGTTGCGGTAAGCAGAACAAAATGCCGGATTTTATCCCGACGCCGACTGTTTCACCAACGCCCATTATAGAGGATACTGAAAAGGAAACGGAAGAGGATAAGAGTGAGGAAGAGGTTCCCATCGAGGAACTGGATCTAAGTGAAGTGGAGACAACTAGGATGTATGTAAAGATGTCAAAATACGGCTCCACATTAAATATAAGATCTAAGCCTTCAACCGATGGAGATATCTTAGGTTATTTGGTACATAGTGAAAAAGTGGAAGTGATTAGAATTAAGGATGGCTGGGCAGCGATCAAAGATGACAATATGGTCAAATACGTGAACTCGGATTATCTAGTTGAAGAAAAGCCGGAATATCTAAACCCGCCTACAGCTACACCGACACCGGTACCTACGCCTACTACGGAACCATCAGAAGAAATATAAAATAGATCTACAAGAAAGAGAAGAGGAGCAGGCCCAGTAGCCTGCTCCAATTTGATTATAGAAGGAAATTTACTCATCTAATTAATTTCTTTTCTATGATTTTTGTATAAAGTTAAGAAATTTCTGCATAGAATCGGAGAGGAATGCATTCCTATGATAGGTAAAGCCGACCTCTCTTTTCTTGACCGGCATTTTAAGAGGAATCTGAACTAAAGTACCCTCCTCTAATTCTGGCAATACGAATTCTTTAATAACACAGGCAACGCCTAAACCCGTTTTGGCAAATTCAATCAGTAGATCCATACCCGTTACTTCAAGAATATGATTGGGTTGAATCTGATTGAGTTGAAAATATTCATCTATATATTTTCGAGTAACATTTTGCTCGTCTAATAACATAATATTAGCAGTGGAGAAGATATCTTCATCCTGCTCTTCTCGTAGTTTTAGATTGTCAAGATAGCTAGGAGTTGCTACAAAGATATCCTCAATTTCCCCTAAAGAAGAAAAATGGAATGATTTTTCGTTATCTGGTTTAGCTACAAGACCTATATCTAGCGTGTTCTTTTCTAGTTTTTTCAAAGTATGAATGGTGGATTGACTTTCAATCATTATCTTAATATGTGGATATTCTTTAACAAAATCTTTTAAATAGGGAAGTAGTAGGAACTTACAAAGAGTAGAGCTAGCCCCTATCCGTAATTGGCCAATACCAAGATTATGTATTCTTTTGATACAATCCTCAGCTTGCTGTAGGGTATCAAAGGCGTTCCTGGTATATTCGTAAAGGATCTTCCCTTCCTCGGTTAATTTGACCCCACGGGAACTTCGAATAAATAAGGTGATATTCAAATTTTCCTCCAACGAACTTATGGCCTTACTAACCGCCGGTTGACTGATATAAAGTAACTTTGCTGCATGGGAGATATTCTCCTTTTCTGCAACACAATTAAAGATTCGATAGAGTGATAAGTTTTGATCCATAACTTGTTATTCCCCCTATTCACTTATGGATGAAAGGTTCTAAAGTATATAAGATGTGGTTATGACAAATATGCATAATATGTATTATTAGTATATCAGAAGGTATGATAGAATGGCAATAGAAATATTAGTAGAAGTAACTTTTTTATGCCAATAGGGCTACGAAAGGGGTAGCATATGGAATATAAGATAACGGTGATACCGGGTGATGGCATCGGACCTGAAATCATAGCGGAAACAAAAAAAGTATTGAACCAAATAGGAAGAAAATATCATCATCACTTTTCTTACACTGAAGTTTTAATGGGAGGCGCATCAATTGATGCATATGGTGTGCCCCTAACAGAGGATGCACTGAATATTGCAAGACAAAGTGATTCTGTTTTACTTGGAGCTGTTGGCGGTAATGTGGGTCAGTCAAACTGGTACAGTCTTCCTCCCCATTTACGTCCAGAGGCTGGCCTTCTAGCTCTTCGTAAGGGGCTAAACTTATTTACCAATATTCGACCGGCGATCTTATTTGACGCACTTAAAGAAGCTTGTCCCTTGAAACAGGAAATAGTCGGTGATGGATTTGATTTTGTTGTAATAAGAGAACTGACCGGCGGGCTTTACTTTGGAGAACGCAAAACATTTGAAGAGAATGGGATAAGAAAGGCGATTGATACCCTAGTATACGATGAAAATGAAATTCGTCGGATTGCTAGATGGGCATTTGAAATTGCTAGGAAAAGAAAGAAAAGAGTTTGTAGCGTGGATAAAGCCAATGTTTTGGATTCCTCTCGGCTATGGAGGCAGGTAACGGAGGAAGTAGCAAGAGATTATCCGGATGTCGAGCTTTCCCATATGCTTGTGGACAATTGCGCTATGCAACTGGTAAAAAATCCAGGGCAATTTGATGTGATTCTAACGGAAAATATGTTTGGTGATATTCTATCGGATGAAGCCAGTATGATCACCGGCTCCATAGGAATGCTATCCTCTGCCAGCCTTGGAGATACGAAGCTTGGTCTTTATGAGCCTAGCCATGGTTCAGCGCCGGACATTGCAGGTCAAGATAAAGCCAATCCGATCGCAACCATACTCTCTGCTGCTATGATGCTTCGATACTCCTTTGGTCTTGAAAAGGAAGCAGATGCTATTGAGAATGCGATAAAAAAGGTACTAGATAAGGGATATCGAACCCAGGATATCATGTCCGAAGGAAAGAAACTGGTGGGAACCAGCAAAATGGGAGATCTTATAGGAGCGGAGTTATAGAAAATATAAAATGGATGGTAAAGCAAAAGGCAAAGTAAATGGTAAGGCAGGAGGGTTAAGGAATGGGAATGACAATGACTCAGAAGATACTAGCAGTCCACGCAGGACTGGATCAGGTAAGGGCAGGTCAGTTAATTGAAGCAGATCTGGACCTTGTACTGGGCAATGACGTAACTGCTCCGGTTGCAATCCGTGAGATGGAGAAAATGAAGATTAAGAAGGTATTTGACAAGGATAAGATTGCTTTGGTACCGGATCATTTTACTCCGAATAAAGATATTAAGTCCGCAGAGCATTGTAAATGTATGCGTGAATTTGCCTATGATCAGAACATAACTAATTATTTTGAAATCGGTGAGATGGGGATTGAGCATGCCCTTCTACCAGAAAAAGGTCTCGTCGTAGCCGGGGATGTGGTGATCGGTGCGGATTCGCATACCTGTACCTATGGTGCCCTAGGGGCATTTTCTACCGGTGTGGGTAGTACAGATATGGCGGCCGGTATGGCAACCGGTAAGGCATGGTTTAAGGTTCCTGCAGCATTAAAATTCGTATTAACAGGATCGCCGGCTAAATGGGTTAGTGGTAAGGATATCATATTACACATTATTGGTATGATCGGTGTAGATGGCGCACTTTATAAATCCATGGAATTTGTGGGAGATGGTATTGCAAATCTTTCCATGGATGATCGCTTTACTATAGCCAACATGGCGATTGAGGCTGGTGCAAAGAATGGCATCTTTCCAGTGGATGAAATTGCGATCCAATACATGAAGGAGCATTCCACCAAAGAAATTAGGATCTATGAGGCGGATGATGATGCTGAGTATGAAAATACCTATACAATTGATCTTTCCACTTTAAAACCTACGGTAGCATTCCCTCATCTTCCGGAAAATACCCATACGATAGACGAGATTGATGATATTTCCATTGATCAGGTGGTGATTGGTTCCTGTACCAATGGTAGAATCGAGGATTTGAGAATCGCAGCCAAAGTCTTGAA
>JAAYQP010000147.1 GCA_012519195.1 Clostridiales bacterium
AAAGCGCACAATATTAATATGTGTAAAGAATTGTCCCTTACTCTGTTTGAAACCATTACGAATAATGCCCTCGAAAAATTCGCCGAGGATATCTTTACCGCTTAAACTGTTTTTGCCATCAACGAGGGATAAACCTTCTAACTTTTGAACTGCATATTTAAGCTTTGAAAGAGAAAACTTCTTGCTATCGATAACATATGATTTTGCAAGTTCAGTTTCATCTAGAATATATAATTTTGACTTTAATGCATTCCTATACAATTCATTGATACGCTCAAATAACTGTTCATTTGTTTCAAATTCTTCATCGCCTTCTTTTTCAAAGGTAAGAGACTGGAATTTATAGGTTTCTCCATCCTCAGTAGTATCTTCATCTTGAATTTTTGCGAGTATAAGATTCGTAAGAGATGCAAACACCTCATTATCATCAGTTCCACCACCACCCCACAAAACATTGTGGAGATCTGTTTGTAATTGATTCAGCATTTCACCAGTAAAATTAGTTTCAAGATCTTTATCGGATGCTTTTATATAAGGTTTATGTTGCGCTTTGCCATAACGGACAGGCAGGTCATTAGTATAGTTGCGTTCTGAATTCCAGTCCTCGAATGTAGAATATTTTTCAGTATCAATTATTATACATTCATCTACAACTTTGCCACCTATTTCATTGGTAGTATATAAAACTAGATATTTAACACCGCGGCCTTCTGCCTTTTCCATCCCTGCAAGCTTATATAATTGCTCTTTTATAGTTTCGTCCTTGTCATTAGTTGAATACTCATCTGGATTCTTAGCTTCAATAAACAGAAATGCATCTCCCTTAGAAACACGCACGAGAATATCAATTCTACTCGTGATAGTATGAGGTCGTCCTGCTGTATATTCATGTTCAATTTCGATACGATCTGGAGCATAACCGAGTTCATTAACAAGTCTTGTCAAAAGAAATGCACGAGACATTTCCTCATCACCACTAATTTCATTTATAGCCCGACACTGAACAATTTCAGAATAAGTTATTCTATTCTTAGAAAGGTCAAGATTTGATACTACCTTAATCGGTTGGCTATCAATATACTTTTTTATTAGTGTTCTATTCATTAGAATCGGCTCCCTCATTACTATAGATGAATTCCATCATGTCATTAGGCGTAAAATCCATAGCCCTACAGATGCTTTCCACCTTATCTAAAGCTATATACTTACCTGTTTTTATTTTTGTAATTATGTTTGCTCGGCGCATTAATTCTGCATTTGATATATTTTTTTCTATCATTAAATGTTGCAATCTTTTATAACTTACTGCCATAGAGTATCCCTCCTAACAAGAAACTACATCAAGAATATCACCAATCTATGAATAATTCAATGTTTCTTATTAAATATTCTGAGTTTTATTGACCTAATTCATAACAATACATGGGCACTTAGTTTAAGTAACTTGGTCATGTACCATAACGTTATCGATAATAAGGTAATGCATTTGTATCATAATTTGTCAAAATAATTCATATTGTGTTAAAATCAGTTAATCTATGGTAATATATATATATAAAGTAAAAATATAAGGGTGGTTAAAAATGTATTTTGAATATGGAACTAATATATTTTATTTTGAGGTATACTTGCCTACAAAAATTTGGATAAATGGAGTTAAAACAAGAAACCCAGCGTTTAATAAAAACACAGGTGGAAGAATATTAGATTTGAAGCGTGGTGATAAAGAAGCAATTCAGTATTATTATAAAAATTTGATAGATACGTTTGGGACATCATTAAAGAATAAGAAAAATACTTCTATTGCGTTAGTACCGTCAAGCAAACCAGATAACTTTACGTCAGGATTGATTACTGTTGCACAAGTGTTTGCAAAAAAGCTTGGCTTAATAGATGCTACAAAATGTCTGATTAGACATAAAGAGATTAAAAAGTTAGCCTATGGTGGTAATAGAAGCAAGGAAACACATTTTGAATCCATAAGAATTGAAAACACTGGATTAATTAAAGATAAATATGTTATTCTATTAGATGATGTAACTACGTCAGGTAATTCGTTGTTAGCATGCAAAGAAATACTTGAAAATGCAGGTTCGAAAAATGTATTATGTGTTGCATTAGCAAAAACAAAACACAATGACGATTCTGATTTTGATTTCTAATTTTGCAAAAGGAGATTAAGATGAAAGACTTAATTATTTTAGCATTACTTCAAATACCTCAGATAGGAAAAAAGACAATAGAGGTGCTGTTTAAAAACAATACTATTGTTCCCAATTCTATATCTGAAGTTAGAGAGTTATTTTTAGATACAAGATATATTAATGCTGCCATTAAAGTACCCGAGGTAATAGAGATAGAAAAAGCACTTAATAAAGCGGAAAGCATAATTGAAACATCAATAAAGGAAAATATTAAGTTAGTGTCTATTCTTCACGATGATTTTCCCAAAAAGCTTAAGAACATACCTAATCCACCTGTTTTATTATATTACAAAGGTAATTTTAATTGCCTTATTGAGGAGAATTCAATTGCGGTTATAGGTACAAGAGAACCGACAAAACATGGTGCCAAAATTGCGAAAAGGATTGGATATATATTTGGAGAAAAAAATTTTATTGTAGTAAGTGGACTTGCCATTGGCTGCGATATGTACGCTCATACGGGGTGCGTAGATGCAAAAGGTAAAAGTGTGGCAGTACTTCCATGCGGGTTAGATAATGTATATCCTAAAAGCAATAGACAATTAGCTGAAGAGATACTAAATGAAAATGGTTGCTTGGTTAGTGAATATGCAGTGGGAACAAAACCCTATAAAAATCTTTTTATAGAAAGAGATAGATTACAAAGTGGATTAAGTAAAGCAGTTTTCGTCGTAGAGACTGATATTAAAGGTGGCACAATGCATACAGTAAGATTTTCCCAGGAGCAGAAAAGGATTTTAGCGTGTTTTAGCCATCCAGAAGAATACCTGAATGAAGAGAAAACCAAGGGAAACCAGAAACTTATTAAAGAAGGTAAAGCAATAGCGGTAAAAGACGAAAAAGATATAAAAACGTTAATTGAAAAAATACTGGAATTTAAGTATTTAGATACTTTCGAAGAAAATAATGAATCAAATAACTATAAACAATTGAGTTTTTATTAGAGATGAGTTTAAAATGGGAGTAATATTTGATTTAGATCAAACACTAATTCAATCTGATGAGGCGATAGAATTAAGAAGGATAAGAAGATGGAACGAAGTATATAGAATTATACCAAGGTTAACTCCTTTTGATGGCATTAATGATCTGATTAGCAAGTTGAATGTAAAAGGAATTCCAATCTGTATAGTAACTTCAAGCCCTTCATCCTATTGTAATAGAGTAATAAATCAATGGGGATGGCAGAATATAAAAACTGTCTGTTATCACGATACAAAAATGAAAAAACCACATCCTGAACCTATCCAAAAAGCAATCAAATTACTTGAAGTACCTCAAAGTCAAATAGTATCAATTGGCGATGATCCAAAGGATATCATTGCATCAAAAAGAGCAAATGTACTAAGTATAGGGGCCCTTTGGGGATGTAATAACAAATGTGAACTAATAGCAAGTAGTCCTGATTACATATTCACAACTGTGCAAGAACTAGATGCATTTTTATCGAATAATTTTAAATTATAATTAAACATTCAAGTTCGAGATGAATACAATCGGGGTTTATTACACAAATAACGATTATATCAGCATAACACCGGAATTCTGGTATATGAAAAAGGACGGAACGGGCCGAAAAAAAGTTGATTTGTGGTATCATGACAGTTTCGGCGGGAAGATGAACTATTTTGTGAAAATATCACCGGATGATCCAAGAAACCTTAACAATATAAAGATTATGAAGCTTGGTGATTTATACAGAAATGTCCCTGAGGACGAAATAACAGACACGTCTTCGATACTTGGAATAGATGATTACATATTTAAAAACAGGAGTGTTGAAATAGGGCGCTTTGACCATATATCCCTGTCTGAAGGGCAGCGGACATTTATAGGTGCAAAACAAAACCTTCCAAACGGGATTAACATAAACGATTCTTTAAAATCAGTACAGAAATGGT
>JAAYQP010000148.1 GCA_012519195.1 Clostridiales bacterium
TATCAACTTTTTTAATTGTTAGCTTCAATCCACTCATCAATCTGCTTTAAACACATGTTTTTTACATTATCATTAGCCGAGTAACATTTGTACCATTCAATCGTTTTCTCCAGTGCCTTATTTAAGTTCCACACTGGAGACCACATAAGCCTGGATTTTGCTTTGGAACAATCTAACTTTAAAAAAGAAGATTCATGTGGTCCTTTTTCATTTTTCTCTATAAATGCAGCACCTTCACCCCATAATTTGCACACTTTTTCTACGACATATCTGACACTTTTAATATCATCCTCATCTGGTCCAAAATTCCACGCTTCACTATAAGAAGCACCATCCGTAAACAAATGTTTGCATAAATGCAAATATCCACCCAATGGTTCCAGCACGTGTTGCCATGGCCTGGTAGAGGATGGATTTCTAATAATTATGGCGTTTCGTTTCTTGATTGCCCGTATGCAGTCTGGGATAATTCTATCATTAGCCCAGTCTCCGCCACCAATCACATTTCCGGCTCTAGCAGTGGCGATTGCAACTCTATGATCATGATAATCCCTAGGATTGAAAAAGGAT
Source organism: Clostridiales bacterium (assembly GCA_012519195.1). Lineage (GTDB taxonomy): Bacteria > Bacillota > Clostridia > Lachnospirales > Lachnospiraceae > Mobilitalea. The sequence goes on from JAAYQP010000148.1 coordinate 571, forward strand.
AATCGATAACTGTTAGTAACAAGCTCCGATCAAGCTTTACTGCTTGAATATGGATCGTATCCACCTAACCTGTCATTTTCCCGATAACCCCAATGCCATTCCTTGTTTTCATAGACCTTATCTGTAGTTACATTTAAACACACTCTAACCGATTTGCACTGTCTTACAGCCTCAAATACATTTGCAGTACCTAAGACATTTGTTAAATAAGTATTTATTGGATCCTTATAAGATTCTCTAACAATTGGTTGGGCTGCCAAATGAATCACAATATCCGGATTTACTCTGCGAAAAAAATCCTTCAGATTTTCCAAGTCTCTGATATCACCTTTAAATGACTTAACTTTTTTCTCAATTGAAGCCTCGCTATATAAATTTGGCTGGGTTGGAGCATCCAGAGAATAACCATAAACTTTTGCTCCAATTTTATTGAGAAGAAGACACAACCATGATCCTTTGAAACCGGTATGACCTGTTATCAATACCTTTTTAGTTCTCCAAAAATCAATATCTATCATCTATTTTTATTCCTGCCAGATTTTCCATGGTGCATTGTTGGAATTCCATAGGTTTTCCAGATAAACCTTATCACTAAGTTTATCCATAGGGTGCCAGAAATTAAAATGCTTATAGGATTTTAATTCACCTGTTCTGGCCAGTTTTTCAAGTGGTTGATGATCAAGAACTGTCATATCATCCTCCAGATAATCAAAAATTGAAGGCTCCATTACAAAAAAACCACCATTTATCCAAGTCGTGTCACCCTTTGGTTTTTCATTAAATCCAATCACAGAATTGTCAGAATCAATTTCCAGCACACCAAAACGGCCCGCAGGCTGCACAGAAGTTACAGTTGCGATTTTCCCATGTTTCCTATGAAATTCATATAACTCCATTAAATTAACATCAGAAACACCATCTCCATAGGTGAGCATAAATGTTTCATTCCCCACATAATCGCGTATTCTTCTCACTCTCCCACCTGTCATGGTATTCAACCCAGTATTGACTAGAGTCACTTTCCAGGGTTCTACCGAGTGCTTGTGAATTGTAGGCTGATTACCGTTAGAAAAATCAAATGTTACATCAGATTCATGTAAAAAATAATGTGCAAAGTACTCCTTTATTACGTATCCTTTATAGCCTAGGCAAACAATAAATTCATTAAAACCATAATAAGAATATATTTTCATTATGTGCCATATTATAGGTTTCTGACCGATTTCAATCATTGGTTTGGGTTTAATCAGAGATTCTTCACTTATACGTGTCCCAAATCCGCCAGCAAGAATTACCACTTTCATATAAGCTATACACCTTCAGTTAATCTTATAACTTTTTTGAATTTAAGAAAGATTCTATCTTTTCGATAGAATAAGCTATTTGTGCCTCGGTAATACCTGGAAATGTTCCTAAAAAGAATGTGTCATTCATAATCCGGTCGGTATTATCCAGAGTATCAGCTATTCTGCAGTTGATTCCTGAATATGCAGGCTGTTTTAACAAATTTCCACCAAAGAGATTTCTGGTTTCGATTTTGTGATAATCAAGATAGTTGGTTAACTCTGTTCTGGTAAATCCAGCATCCTCTCTCACAGTAACTGGAAATGCAAACCAAGCAGGATCCGATTCTGAAAGAGCCCTTGGAAGAATAAATTTATCTTCAAATTTTTTAAAACCTTCCATCCAATTTTTATAATTTTTCCTTCTTATCGAGCAGAACTCAGGCAGTTTTTTTAACTGTTCCACGCCTATAGCTGCCTGCATATCGGTAGCCTTCAAATTATAGCCAATATGAGAATAAACATATTTGTGGTCGTACCCCGCAGGTAAATTTCCATATTTACCAGTAAAACGCTTGCCACACGTATTATTATCTCCTCCATTGCAATAACAGTCCCGGCCCCAGTCTCTAAGTGACCTTATAGCCCTAGATAAAAATGCATCATTAGTTATAACAGCACCACCCTCGCCCATAGTGATATGATGTGCAGGATAAAAAGAAAAAGTAGCAGCATGCCCAAATGTACCTACAAATTTATTCTTGTAGGTAGATCCTAATGCATCACAACAGTCCTCAATAAGGAACAATTCATGTTTTCTACAAACTTCCACAATTGCATCTATATTAAAAGGGTTCCCTAATGTATGAGCCAGGAAAATTGCTTTAGTTTTAGGGCCTATTGCTTTTTTCACTTGCTCAACTATTACATTATAGGTTCCTATTTCTACATCTATAAACACCGGTATTAAACCATTCTGAATAATAGGATTCAATGTTGTAGGAAAACCCGCAGCAACAGAAATAACTTCATCGCCCGGATTAAGTTTTTTCTCTTTTAACAATGGTGACATGAGAGCTGTAAAAGCAACCAGATTTGCCGATGAACCGGAGTTAACCAAAAAAGAATATTTTGCACCTAAAAAGGAAGCAAATTCCAATTCAAACTCTTTGGTAAAACGTCCTGCTGTAAGCCAAAAATCTAGAGATGAATCAACTAGCGAAGATATCTCTCGAAAATCAAAAACTCTACCAGCATACCTTACAGGTGTAATTCCAGGTATAAACTCACTTTTCTGAAATCTGGCATCATAATACTCTTTAACTAAATTCAAAATATCAGCTCTAATATCCTGATGAGATCTTGACATTTTATCTCTTCTCCTATTTATCAAATTAAATGTACTACTATCAATACCAGCTCCAAAAAATTAGCCTAAAAAGAAGCTATAATCGATAGATAGCTTGATAAAAACATGCCGAAAGGACACAAGTTTCTTTATTTAATCTCTTTTATTTATCAATAAATTCTTCTTTATCATTTTTAAATAATACCTATCATGTGGTAATTTTACACAATTGGATATGCTGTGGCTGACTATAACAACCAGCAATGCAATAAAACCGCCTGCCATAAAGAAAATAATTGGAAGAATTTTCTTTATTCTATATTCTATTACCCTTATCGGTGGGTCCACCACCCTGAAAGCCTCCTTGCTCACTAACATCTCTTTTTCAATTTCGTTTGCTATCAAACCCTGAAGTTTCTCTCGCAACAGGGGATCTGCAACAATCTCAAGCTGCTTATCCAGATAACTGA
>JAAYQP010000019.1 GCA_012519195.1 Clostridiales bacterium
AAACATCTTGCAAAATAAATCGATACTAAAATTAATCCACCACAAAGGAAAAAGCGCTAGTATATGATAGATGAATAATTTGAATATATTGCTTTTTACCACTTCTTTTTTCTGATAGATCTGATTCAGTTTAACCCCTCTGGCACTTGTAAGGGCTCCAATAAGTGCGACTTGCAACCTTAAGATTGGCCTATAGATGTGATCCACAGGGAAAATATCAATAAATAAACCATGATGAATCCTTAAATGCTCTGTACTTTCTTGAACATATAAGGTTCGCCTCATATGTATCTTAGAATAATTTAAGGGAAAATGTTTGACCGTCCGATTATTTTGCAGGAAAAATTCTTTTTTTAATTCTGTTCTACATATTTTTAAAAATTTTTCATATTCTTTTCGTTCCATGACAATGTCAATATCATCGTCCCAAGGAACAAAACCCTTATACTTTATGGCTCCAAGTAAAGTACCACCCTCTAATGAATACTTAATCTGATGCTTTCTACAGATTCGATCTACTTCAATTAAGATCTCTAATAATTTCTTCTGTACCACTTGGATATCATATTGACATATTTTATATTCACCCATAGCATCCTCGCTTTAATATCCTTATCTTTTTACCGGATACCAATCATCTTTTATAATCTCCGCTTTACTACATGGTCCATTACGATACCAGGTATATTTTCCATGCAAAAGATTTTTAGAAATTTCGATCAATCGATAAGCAGCAAGCTCTGGACTCCATATCCCAGCCATTGTTTCATAGGCCTTTATTCCATAAATATATTGTAGTTTTGGATTTTTTATAAGCTTACTAACTTTGCGATATAGATCATTACAATTTCCGGATTGATAGATTAAACCATTCTTTTTGTGTTCAATAAGATATGGTACACTTCCTACTGCATGGCTTGCAACTACAGCACACCCACTGCTCATAGCTTCATTGATTACTGCGCCCCATCCTTCTCTAAAATTACTGGTAAAAAGAAAGATATTTGCTTCTTCCATATATTTTTTTACCTGATTAGGAGACATTGTTCCTAAGAATTGTACTTTTCCTGATAAACCCAATAATTTTACAAGCATATGTAATTGTCTTTCATAATTGCCAGTTCCTATAATATTGATAGTAAAATCAAGTTTCTGATTCATTAGTTTTTTCGCTAGGAAAATGACATCTTTTGTACGTTTTCCATTGATCAAGCGTCCCACCCATAGAATATTTCGATGGGTCTTGTCTTTCTTTTTCATTAATTCCCTTCGATTAACCATTGGTACCTCAGTGAAATATCCCCACTTATAACATTTACTTGTGAATCCAAATAGGCTTAAATCATAAGATGTATAGGCACTGGCACATAGAACATATAGATTTTTATCTTTATATTTGACCACTCGATCCAGTATCTTATCTCGGGTTGATGGTATGAATCTATACCATAACCCTTTCTTCAAGAAGCGTTCCGTGTAAATAAAACTCAACTTATTCTTTTTCATTCTAAACTCAATGAGTTTCGGTGAACATGCACCGAAGATAACGACATCAAAGGTTCTTATAATGTAATAGGCTGCATACTTAAAGTAGTTGTCCTCATGCATTTTAATCACATATGGGTACTTTGAATCCATATCTTCATAGCCCATTGCCAATCTGTCGGATGGAATTTTCTCCGTAGCAATGAAATAGAATTCATCACACCTCTTATAAAGCTGATTACATAAATGCAATTGATGGTGATTTAAAAAGTTAGATACAAAAGCAATCTTCAAAACGCTCCTACCTTTCTAATGTTTTATAATTGCCAAAAAAACAGATACATAGGGTTGTTCCGAATAAGTAATACAATTAAAGTGGAACAGGCAACCAAAAACACAAAGAATCTTTCTTTTTTCTCAAAAGAATTAATAATCTCTGGAACCAATAACATAATGGAAAGTGAAAAATATTGGATGACCCGCATAGCTGCAGGATTCACAAAAGTAAAGGGTACAAGTAAAGTAGCAATCAGCAGAGCATTTATATAATGTTTCGCCATAGCATTATTTTCCAATATTTGATTACGCTTTAGTAAGGTAACAATGGTTAATGCAATAAGGAAAAAGGAAAAAGTATAGGTTGTTCCGGCCTCTTCAAAAGGAAGATACTGATCATATCCAATTAATTTACTACCTAACCTAAAAATATGCTCTTTAAAGATAAAAACGCCTAAAAATGTACCTCCGTATAAGGCTAAATATCGGTTGGTAATCTCCTTATTGGCAATGAAATAATAAGGTAGATAACATATGGCAGAAAAGTGAATGGTCGATGCTAGAAGGATGATTAGAAGGAACATCCAAAGATTGCCCTTCTTAATAAATATATATCCCCCAAATACCACTAGAGCGGTTGCTATCGTCTGTCTAATTCCTGTGATAGAAAAAAAGGAGTAAAACAAACAGGAATAGATAATAAAACTCATGAAAGAATTACTAGAGTTTTTATATATCCATATTCCTAATGGTACGGTAAATATGACTGCTATAAGTATTAAATAGATACGATAATTCGTGGTGAATAACTGAATAAGTTTTTGAAAAACGATATATCCAGGATCTTTGCCTAAGCTTTTGTCAATAAAAATATTGACTCGATCATTCCATAAACTTGACCAAGAAATGTTTTTTGCCTGATCAAAAAAATATCCGTATTTTATAGTATCTGCACCAATCGTTAAATGACGAAGCCCGGATAGCAATATCCAGTTTAGTGATGCTAGTGAACAAAATATTTTTTTCTTCTTCTGCGATGGGTCTTTGAGAAAAATCACACCATATATAATTAACAGTAAGATATTTACTAAATAGATTTTCAATTATATTCACCCCAAATTTCAATTCTCATGTAATAGATCTATCAAATCATTTTGTAAGGTGTTTTGTATCAGCTTTTTCTGATGATTATTTTGTCCACATTCCCATGCCTTCTTTGCATATTTTTTTCTTAAATTTGGTGAGTTTATCAGTCGATTTAATTTGTATGCTATCTCACTTTTCCTATAGGCAATCACTGCTCCTTGGTTTTTTGATAAATAGTCAATGGATGCCAGCTTTCTACTTCCGACAGCAAAAATACACCGGCCACTATAAAAATAATCAACAAGTTTTGTAGAGAAAGATAATCGAACCTTTAATTGTTGCTTAAAATCAAAGGATTCTGCATGGATTAAGATATCTGCCTCTTTTTGAATGATTGCTATTTCTTCCGATGATACAAAATCCATTCTATGAACACTTTCTGGATAATCTAGTAGACGTTTCATTTTAGAACTAAAAGGAGTGGCCGTATAAATATATAAGACAGCCCTTATTTTATCCTTATTAATTTCATGTAAAGCGGATGCAATTAGAGCAAGGGTTTTATAGCGTCCCGTTCCAATATTTCCGGAAAATACCAGCTTTAAAGGTTGATTCTTTATTTCATAGGGGGGTTGATTGACAAAATCAAAGCCTTTATATAAGATTTTGCATGTACGTCCAAAGGCTTTCGAGTACTCTATCTTTTGCTTTTCTGATATTACATAGATAAGGGAACTTAAATTTACGATTTTTCTTAATTTCTTTCTCTGTATGATTCGATTGATCCAAAAATAAGGCGATAAGGAAAATTGCTTTAGTGTATATACATCATCCCAGGCATATACCACTAGTGGTAGCTTAGTATAATCTTTAAGAAAAAGTAGCATTTCATTTAAATAACTTCGATCTAGGCAATGAGCAAATATAAGGTCTGGTTTAAAATCATCTACAAAGTTTCTTAAATCATCACAAATCCAATTTTTAATGCTCCAAATCAAATCTCTTAATAAAAAGAATAGCTGCAATCGATGGATACGCATAAAATCATATAGTTTATTTTTTATGGTGGGGGGTTTCATTTTCTTACCATTTGTTGAAATTAATTGACAACATTTATGTTTGGGATTTATTAAATTCTTAAGAATATTTCCCTCACTGATATGCAGATGGTATTTGACAAAATCCGTATCTGGTCTTCCCCCTCCGCAACAAATATGCGCAATTTCTATACCTTCCATACCTTTAAAGATATTGGTGTAGGTATTCCCGATATTATTATCATTTCTCCATGGATTACAGGATACAACTAATATTCTCATAGGCAAAACTCCATCATGTTTACTCTGTTGTTGAATTATCATTGGTTGGAGCTATTATGGTTTTATCTAAAGCATTTTTAAAATCATCTTTTGAATAATTATTATATGGTGTCTTTGATAAACTGGTGCTATAAGACACGCCACCAAAAATCTTGATTACGATAGGGACTCTATGAAAGCAACTTATGATTTTACCTAAGGTAAAGGAATACCGTACTCTTTTATGAAGCAAGCTGGCAATTTCTGAGAGCAAGCTAAAGGTACTTATGCCCTCCCCATCCTGTGGATGAAAAACACCA
>JAAYQP010000149.1 GCA_012519195.1 Clostridiales bacterium
CTCTCGAGCCTTTTCTCCATTCCTCCACCTGCTAACCAACCGGAACAGAACTTTACTAAAAGGTTTGTCCCTAAATCTTCATAACCATAGGTCTCAAATGCATCTAAAACCTTGTCGTAGAATCCCCTCTTTACCAAATATTCTAATAGCTTCGTCTGTTTTCCCCGCCTTACCTTGTGTAAGTCGATCAAACTGAGATAATACTCCAGCAGCTCGTCATTATAATATTCATAATAATAATCAACTAGGGCTTCCAGACAATCATAATAATACGGATCCTTTAATCCATTAACCTTAAGGATCTTTTTTCGAATCGATATAGCCTTATCATTTACGATACGATAATTCTGATACCGATTAAACAAATGGATTAATAACTTGGGATGATTGCTAAACTCCATGCAAGCTTCCTCATAATCTTCTGACTTCATCAATGCTTGCAAGCTATAATCCATCGATACGCAATACCGATTCCCCATGCTATCTATCAAGAACACCTTTGCCAGGTCAGAATAGATATCAATGAGAGCCCGCCCTTCATTAAGAGGGATATTCTCTTCCAGCCCCAGCTCTTCATGTATTACGATAACCCCTACAATATTGGGATTGTGGCAAACAAGCTCCTGCCGGTACATAACATAAGGTAAATGTCTTGCAAGATCCGGTGTTATCCGTTTAAATTTAAGAATTTCCTCGTATAGAATAGCTAGGTTGTTACTAATATGGTGTGCTTCTAGTTGTTTCTCTGCAAATACCTCGATTTTTTTATAATAGGTCTGATAGATCGATTCATTGACATTCTTGTGCTTGATAATACTAGCATATAGATATGCCTTCTTCCGATCATTTAAATTGCTATTATAGATAAAATACAAAAGAACCGCTTGCGGTAATGGTTCATCCATAGTCTCATCAATGGAATACATAAAATACTCATAAAGCTCTGTAATCCGTAGCTGTTTCTCTACAGCCAATCGATACCATTTATGATATTGAGGTGATTTTTTTATTCCCTTGATCAGCATGCAGCAGATTACAGTAAGGATATCCGTCGTTTCAAAACGCTCATAAAGTGTTACCAGCCCACGATAAAGGATCGGGTGGAAATGCTTCTTTTTATTCGCAAGATAGGCATACTGCATGGTAACTTCATTTGAAATTAAGGAGTTTTTGATACTATAATTGAGAACCTGTACCTCGAATTCTTTTAACTCATGTAGTAGGTAAGGTTCTTCATTATAGATACAGGCAGCTTCATAATATAGCACTGGGCTATGACAACCTGCCTGGAACTGCTCTTTGATATCTAATAGCTTTAACCCCCGATTCTCTTTATACCGATAATCAATATTCAAGAGGAACCATAAAAGCCGCCAATCAAAATGTCCCTTCTCATAATACCCGCGGATGATGTCAGAAGCCTTGCGAATGGTTTCCTCCTGCTTATCATATAGAGCTTTTAGATAAAGATAAGCACAGAATTCTATGACTGATGTATTTTTAATAGCCTCCTCTTCCTGAGAAAGTTTGTCTAGAAGAAGTTCTGCCCGTCTTTGATTGCCGGATACGATTGCCAAATGGGCAAAGAAGAGTTCCTTACATCTGCTCTCCGGAAGATCTGGGCATTGTTGCAGAATCTGAAAGCTTTCCTTAAGATAAGTCTCCAGATCTATCTGATTAAGACGAAACTTAAGATAATTCTTCTGAAACTCTAGTACCATCCTCCTATACGAGATTGCTGGATTAGTCTGTCGCTCTTGCACCCTCTGCTTTCTGCAGATAACTTCTACCTCGATGGTTTGATGTACCGTTTTTATCCAAATTCGTCCAAAATTATTCCCAAAACGCATTTTCTTTGGATCCAAAGTAAAGGATATAGGATAAGTATTCCCAAGGAAAAAATCACCCCAGATGTATTTTTGCTCAAATTGGATAAAATCAGCGTCCGTCCCAACTTTTATTTCAACATAGCCCCACTGATCCTTGGTCAGTATCAGCTTATCCATAAATTTATCTTCCATAGCCGTATATTCCAGCTTAGCTTTATCAATATTCAGACGAATCCCGGATTTTTTATGAATGGCTATTAGAAATTCCTCCAAGGCCTGACTGGTAGAAATACTTTTTACTAGATTACGATATATTACCCTGTATTTTTCTTCCGACTGTAAAAAAATCCGTTCAAAATCCTCGGAACGAAAGATCTTCTTAGCCTCACTCCAATCCATCCTAGCGAGATTGGTAAATTGGAAGAGATCCTTGATTTTTCCGATGGATGACATATAATATGGAGCCTCAATTTCTACATCAAAACGGAGAATTTGCTCACCACAATTGCTAATAATGCTGACTTCCCCTTGAATCCTTTCTCCTGGTTTTAGATATTGGGCGTCAAATTGATAGTGAATTACATTCTTAGCCTCGGAAAAATAGGGATTTTGGATTAGAAACAAGCGGTTAGAGGAATTAACAATCCCTTTCATAGGTTTCCCTGTACTATTGCTTATCTCGAAACTGCCTTCATGGACCTTTCCTGATGCAACAGAAAATTCGATATGATCCTCGGATAGATAGACATAGGGCTGCTCATATTCAAAAACACCTTTAGAAAATTGCTCTAGCTTTTCCTTCAATTTATCACCTCAAGAAGTATTTTGAAAGCAAAGTACTTGCTATTCCTCTTAATCGATATAGTTCTATTGAAAAGTAGCTGTTTCTACGTTTTTATTGCATTTTATATTGATAATAATTATAATGCATATAAGCAAAAAAATCCAGTATATATCGATAGTGCAGAATCTCAAGCAAACTTCGTAAAAAACTATATAAGATGTATATAAAATTGGACCCTAAGTTACGCAAATTAATTGACTAAGATTGATATAAGGAGGTTTTTATGATTAGACATAATGATCATTTTCATGGAAGTGATTTAGAATCAATAGAAAAGTTCTACGGAATTAAAAAGGAGAATATCGTCAGTTTTTCAGCCAATGTTAATCCACTGGGTATTTCTCCAAAATTAAAATCCACTTTAGCTAACCGAATTGATGCTATTATGAGTTATCCGGATCGCGAATATACTTCCTTAAGAAAGCATATCGCAGAATATGTGAATGTGGATATGGATAATATCATCGTAGGGAATGGCTCAACTGAACTGATTTCCCTTTTCATCCAGATAAAACACCCAAAGAAGGCCCTTATTGTAGGACCAACCTATTCCGAATATGAACGGGAGGTTACCCTTGGTGGTGGCTGTACCCTCTATTACCGTTTACAGGAGGAGAAGGATTTTGCTTTGGATATCGCTGGACTAGAAAAAGAGCTGGCTAATGATATTGATCTCTTGGTAATCTGCAATCCCAATAATCCTACCTCAACGGCTATTACAAGAAATGAAATGCGAAAGATTCTGGATATCTGTAAGCAAAAGGGCATCTTTGTAATGGTTGATGAAACCTATGTAGAATTTGCAGAGGATATAAGAAAAATAACTAGCGTACCACTGACAAATTATTATAATAATATTATTATTCTCCGTGGTATCTCGAAGTTTTTTGCTGCTCCCGGCCTGCGCCTAGGTTATGCTATCTGTGGGAACGGAGACCTACTAAAGGAAATTAATCAAAGAAAGAATCCTTGGACTATTAACTCATTAGCTGCCGTTGCAGGGGAAATAATGTTCACGGACGAGCAGTATAGTAAAGATACTAGGGATTTAATCGCAAAAGAACGTAAACGTATCTGTACCATCCTAGATTCCTGTAAAAATATTAAATATTACCCGCCAATTGCAAATTTTGTGCTTGTTAAGATAGAGAAAGAGGAGTTGACCTCCATGGATCTATTTGAAGCCGCAATCCGTAAGGGCTTTATGATACGGGATTGCTCTACCTTCCCCTTTCTCGATAATAAATATATTCGCTTTTGCTTCATGACACCGGAGTTAAATGATGCACTATTAGCGGTTCTGCTTGAAAAGCTACAGTAGGAATATATGTAATACAGAGAAATACATGTTAAAATCAACTTAAATAGAGTATTTAACAGGATGGTGAGATAGTATTTATCCTGGATTCAACCTCCCCTTTAGGATATACCTAGTTGAAACCCTATACTTTTTGCACAAAGGGAGAGCTATGGCGCCATGATAAATACTATCCCACCATCCTCATATCAGGGTTATTTAAAGTTGATTTATCATGTAATAGGAAGATATAAAACTATATAGCTGTGTATCTTTCGCTATTATAATAGTTATCCTTGATGCTATTGAATGATAGACTTATTATCCTTAGCAGCTTCAATTTGCTCGGCCAAATCATTTAGATATACCCAGCGCTCCATCTTTTTCTCCAATTCTTTTTCGACTTCTTCCTTTTGCTTCATCAATTCATTAAGTTTCGTGTAATCGGTGGCTGCCTGAGTTATTTCTTCCTCTAGCTTGGATAACTTGCTTTCCAATTTGGCAAGGTCATCATCAATGGTTTCAAATTCTCTCTGTTCCTGATAGGAGAATTTTGGTTTTGAACTCCTTTGCTTCCAGGTGGCCATGCTGGCTGCCTTTTTTCTTTCTTCCGATTCATCGTTTGCTTTCGTACCCTCTGTGATCTCCTGGTCCCGGAGCATTTTGGCTTCCTTATAATCAGAAAAATTACCCTCATATTGACGAATGTATCCCTCCCCCTCAAAGGCAAAGATCCTACTTGCCATCTTATCAAGGAAGTAACGGTCATGGGATACTGCTATTACTATCCCTTGGAAGGTTTCCAGATAGTCCTCCAATATGGTTAAGGTCTGAATGTCCAAATCATTGGTCGGCTCATCGAGTACTAATACATTCGGAGCCTCCATCAATACTTTCAGAAGATAAAGCCTTCGCTTCTCCCCACCAGATAGCTTGGCAATCTGGCTATACTGCATAGAACCTGTAAATAGAAACTGCTCACACATCTGGGAAGCAGTTACCGTTCCCTCTGAAGTTTGAATGTATTCTGCCGTATCTCGAATATAATCAATGACCCGAAGACTTTCGTCCATATATTCGTTCTCTTGTGAGAAGTAACCCAGCTTTATGGTAGTTCCCACTTCTATGGCTCCATAATCTGGCTGAAGTTTACCTGTTATTATGTTAAGTAATGTAGATTTACCACATCCATTGGGACCAATGATCCCGATCCGATCCCCAGCAAGGAAGATATAGGAGAAATCCTCAATCAGTTTTCTATCGCCAAAAGATTTCCCTATGCCATTTACCTCAATGGTCTTCTTTCCCAATCGTGAGGAAAGTGCATTAATCTCTACCTTACCATCCTCTTCTACTTGTTTACGATCCCGCAATTCTTCAAAGCGTTTGATGTGAGCTTTCTGCTTCGTGGACCTTGCTCTCGCTCCCCTCATCATCCACTCCAATTCAATACGATAGAGACTCTTTGCCTTTCGTTCGGAGGCCTGTATCATTTCCTCTCTCTGGGCCTTGAGCTCCACGAACTTGGAATAATTGGCAATATAGCTATAGATCTTTCCCTTATCAATCTCAATAATTTTATTGGTAACCTTATCTAAGAAGTATCGGTCATGGGTAACCATGATAAAAGCCCCTCGGTATTTGTTCAAATAATCTTCTAGCCATTCTGCCATCTCATTATCCAGGTGGTTGGTTGGCTCATCAAGAACCAGAATCTCTGCTGGGGTTAATAGAGTACGTACCAAAGCAACCCTTTTCTTCTGCCCTCCGGAAAGAATCATTGGGGATGCATCGGTATCTAGAATACCCAGCTTAGTAAGCATTGCTTTCGCTTCTCCCTCTAGGTTACGATATTCTTCCTCAGCCTTTTGATTGAGTACAACATTTTCTAGTATGGAGAGATTATTATCAAAGATTGGAGTCTGAGCTAGATATCCTATACGAACCTTTTTTCCTTTGGTGACTGTGCCCATATCAGGTTCTTCCAAGCCTGCAATTATTTTGAGCAGAGTGGATTTACCGGTACCATTGATACCGATCACTCCTACCTTATCTCCTTCATTGATCCCAAAACTTACCTGATCAAAGAGCATCCGTTCCGTGTAGCTTTTACTCATGTTTTCTATTGTTAATAAATTCATTTTTACCTCACAATCCTATGCCTTTCACGAAGTCTTAATAGATAGCCATTACTACGATAAGTGGCTGGTGCTACCAAAGCCTCCGTTTCGTATACCATCCGCATCATCGTCCAAGGTAATCCCGTATTCTACAAAGATTCCTTGCATAAAGCCCATACCTTCTGAAATCGAGACGATCTTTCCTTCATTACTGTCATTGGTTATCTTACAAAAGATATGTCCCTCATTATCCGAATAGTAATAATCACTATCGATAATACCGACCGTATTATTCATCTGCAAACGGTATTTAAATCCCAGACCGCTTCTAGGATAGCATTTTAATACCCAACCTCCATCCATCCAGACCCGGATACCGGTTGGGATTTTTATAGTTTCCCCAGGCTTTAGGGTAAAGGCCAGCGGACTATAAAAATCATATCCTGCGGAGCCTTTTGTTGCTCTCCTTGGAAGTTTAATGTTCTCATAAATATGCTGTATCTTTTCTTGAACTTCTGATTTCGCATCCTTATTGGCAGGAAAGGTATCTAGCCAATCCTTGCAAAACTGCTCAAGGCTAATTTTCTTAAATTGTGCAATTCTTTGCATATTCTCCCTCTCTTCTTTCTGTATTTTAAGCATAACAAGTTTATCTTAGTCTATCGGTTAATCTCTGCTTTTCCGAGGCCATGCGACTTTAGCATTCCTAGTAGTTCCTTTGCTGCCGTTGAAATCGGATTCCTTTTGTCTGTTATAATGCAAAAATGCCTCTTTGGGATCGGTTCTGCAAACTTTAATTCGAAAACCTTCCCTTTCTCCAATGCTTCTAAGGCAAAATCCTTAACTACACAGCCAACGCCCAGATTACGTGCAGCAAATTTTACTATGATATCACTTATGGCAAATTCAAATTCTGGTTGCAAAACCACATGGTTTTTTTGTAAAAATCCATCGATATAATTCCTGGTACTGGTGTTTTTCTCTAAGCATATAATGGGAAGCTCCTCCAGAACCGAATAATCCAGTAGCTTATCCTTCAAATGCTGAAATTTACTGCCAGCCACAAAAATATCCTTAATCTCCCGCACCCGAACAACCTTGATATCTGATTTATAGTCAAAGGGTTCACTGACTACTCCAAAATCAATCCTTCCATCTCTTAGATGTTCCATAGTTTCCGGTGTCGGAGCATTGGTCACCCGTACCTTAATCATGGGAAATCGTTCATGAAATTTTTCCAGAAAGGGTAGTAGGTAAAATTGCAGGGTCATATCGCTGGCACCGATTCGGATCTCACCATTTTCCAAATCCAGCATCTTACGAAATTGCTCTTCTCCCAAAAGAAGGTATTCATAGCCCCTTTTCACATAGGAGAATAGTAGCTCTCCCTCTAGGGTTAACTTAACTCCTTTGGGAACCCGAATAAATAATTTGCTTCCTAGTTCATCCTCCAATAGTTTAATAGCCTGACTGACCGCCGGCTGTGAGATACAAAGTTTCTCACCCGCCTTAGTAAAGCTACCTGCAATCGCAACATGATAAAAAATTTTGTAATATTCTAAATTAATATTCATATAATTTCTCCTTATGGAGTTTGGTTTCTTTCATTATTCCCATTATAGATTATAGCATTGAACCATATCCTTAAGCAATTTAATCCTTAAGGAAAGATTGTAAACTTTCTTTGTTTTCCAACCATAATATTTGCATAATTACAAAAACTAATCTTAAGGAAATCATGCTTATTTTAAATTAAGTTGTTTCCTTAATGTATTTTGTTCATAGGTTGTAGAAACAATGGTCCGTTTTTCAGAAAGGCTGGTGAAGATTATGAATAATGTTCAC
Organism: Clostridiales bacterium; assembly: GCA_012519195.1. Lineage (GTDB taxonomy): Bacteria > Bacillota > Clostridia > Lachnospirales > Lachnospiraceae > Mobilitalea. Next base: position 7,936 of record JAAYQP010000149.1, read on the forward strand.
TATAATGTTAATGGTTTGCTAAACACCCAAAGGAAAACGCAGCTAAAAAATGTCCTAGAGGATATCCAGGGTGTCCAAAAGGTTAATGTCGATCTGGGAAGAGGATCCGTTGAAGTAAATTATAATGATGCAACCAATGAACAAGCCATTCGTCAGGGCATCGAACGTGTGGGATGCAAGATCCAGTAATTTATTATTATTTTCCCTTGTAGCCCTTGGCGTAAATGAGAAGTGGACGATCGGAACTTTCAATTTTTCCGATGGTCCACTTTTCTATTTCCTAACCTTCCTATGATTATACATCATGTTCCCCACGGATATCTCCCTTTGGTGGATCGATGGGGTAATTACCAGTAAAGCATGCATCACAGAAGCCTGTATCCCCTTTTACCAAATCACTTAACCGATCAATGGATAGGTACCCTAGAGAATCCGCCCCGATCCTATCTTTTATCTGATCCACTGAATAATGTCGCGCAATCAGATGATCCCCAGTAGGAATGTCGGTACCATAATAGCAGGGATTTAAAAATGGTGGAGAACTTATTCTGACATGGACCTCTGTTGCACCTGCTTTTTTTAACATCTTAACAATATTTGCACTGGTGGTACCTCTTACAATGGAATCATCAATCATCACCACCCGTTTTCCAGCAACTACTTCCGGAAGTACATTTAATTTAATTCGAACACTGGATTCTCTCATAGCCTGCTTTGGCTTAATGAAGGTTCGTCCCACATAACTATTCTTTACAAACGCCATTCCAAAGGGAATCCCGGATTGTAAGGCAAAACCCAGTGCGGCTGCATTTCCCGAATCCGGAACACCGACAACAACATCTGCCTCTACAGGATGGGTTTGGGCCAAAATCCTACCGGCCATAATTCTAGAATTATAAACACTAACTCCATCAATATGCGTATCCGGTCTTGCAAAATAAATGTATTCAAAGATACAGGTGGCATGTTTCGTAGTACAATTGGAGGTATCGGAATGGATCCCCTCCTCATCGATCATGACAACTTCACCTGGCAGTACATCCCGGACAAAATCTGCATCTACTGCATTCAAAGCTGCTGTTTCAGAAGCCAGAATATATGCATTCTCCAGCTTTCCAATTACCAGAGGATGAAAACCCAACGGGTCTCTTGCACCAATTAATTTTCTTGGACTCATAACAGCAATGGAATATGCACCACTTAATTTCGGCATAGTTTTTACTACTGCTTCCTCTATGGTTTCGGAATGAAGTCTTTCTCTAGCGATATGATATGCCATTACTTCCGTATCAATCGTTGTCTGGAATATTGCACCACTATATTCTAATTCTCTCTTTAACTCTGGTGTATTCACAAGATTACCATTATGTGCTAGGGCCAAGGTACCTTTCGCATAATTTAAAACTAAGGGCTGCGTATTATGGATCATACTTTCTCCGGCGGTGGAATAACGCACATGCCCTACACCGATATTTCCCTCAAGGACTTCCAGGTTCTCTGGTGAAAACACCTCACTGACCAATCCCATTCCCTTATGGGACTTTACCTTGCCCAATGGACCATTGGTATCACTAACAGCAATACCACAGCTTTCCTGTCCTCGATGCTGTAGGGCAAACAGTCCATAATAAATTGTGGATGCTACATCCTTTCCGTCTAGATCGTAGATTCCGAATATCCCACATTCTTCATGTAATTCAGGGGTATAACTATTGTCTTTAAACTGCATTGATTTTCATCCTCTCATAACTATACGAATTGTTACCTAAAAAACAAAAGCTGTCCCAAATTACCTTTCCTATCATACAAAATTGATAAAAAGATACACTTATCTTTAATCCCTTATCCTTTGTGTAATCCAGATATGAAACGTATTTTGAAACAGCTGATCTATCATTATTCAATTCCTAACCTTTTGAATATTCGGTCCACCAAAAGAATCATCCTTGTAGAAAAATTCGTCCTCCACTTCGGTTAGAAAAAACTTTTTTGCTTTTCCCTTATATAGCATTTCCGTTTTCTTCATTGTAATGCCACCCGTCCTTTACTATTTTAAACAAAAATTTATAGTAGGCTTTTCTTTCTCTTTCAACTATATTAATTATAATGGAAACCTTGGTTTGCGCAACTGAAAATTTGATTTTTCTAGAAGCATTCACCATATTTTGTCTGGTTGCACAAAATAAAGTATAATTATTAATATTCTATCTAACAAAATGCATGATGCTAGGAAAGATCAAAAACCTTCTTGGCAACTTTTTCTGCAGCATGTCCATCCTCTAGACTACAAAACTTCTCATAGAAGCTGTCGTATATTTCTTGGTATTCTGCAGAAATTGCATCAATATTTTTGATGGCATCTACAACTTCCTCATTGGTGTACAATAAGGGACCGGGTACATCCTTTTCGATATCCAGATAAAAACCACGGATCATATCCCGATATTTATCAAGATCATAGGTATAAAATAGTATTGGCCTTTTTAGGTTGGCAAAATCAAAAAACACAGAGGAATAATCTGTTATTAATAGATCGGATATCAAATATAGTTCTGAGATATCATTATACTTACTTACATTGATCGCAAAGTCCTCAAGTCCGGTCACATCAAGGGAATCAGCAATGAAATAATGTGTCCTCAATAAAACAACATAATCGTCACCTAGTTCCCTCTTTAATAAGCGAAGATCCAACTTAAGAGCAAACTTATATTCACCACGGCCATAGTACTCATCATCCCGCCAAGTTGGTGCATATAGAATGGTCTTTTTTCCCTCTGGTATATTTAGCTTTTTCCTAATCTGCGCTGCAATTTCATCTTTATCCGGGCTATATAGAATATCGTTTCTAGGATAACCATATTCTAGGATTTCTTTGTCAAATAAAAAGGCACTTTGAAAAGCCTTTGTAGAAAAATGGTTTGCCGAAATCAAGTAATCCCAAACTCTGGACTGCTTATAAAATTGTGCTTTATAAAGTGGGGATGCTCCCATAACCTCTTCCTGATCAAAAACTAATTTCTTCAGCGGAGTACCATGCCAAGTTTCTAGAAAGATATTTCCCTTCCTCTTTCGTACCCATTCCGGCTGTCTTACATTAAAAATATTATATTTGCAAACTGCCATATAGTAGCAATAGCGGATACTAAAGCGTTTAACCTGAATTGGATGGTAGGGTATTTTTGTTTTTTTATTCATAACCCAGATGAATTTATATTTCCCAGGATAATTCTTGCATAGATATTCATAGATGTATTTGGGACTATCGGAATAACTCTTACCAAAGAAGCTCTCACATAGAACATAATTTTCTTTGATCGGCAACTTAGTAAAGTATTTATGATAGAGATGATAGGCAAATACTCTCTTATTCTTCCTAATTTTTTTTATTTTAATACGGGCTAAATAAAGCATGACAAAAAATGTTACTTGTTTAACATTTCCCTTAAGTAGGGTATGTACGACTGCCTTTTTATACCCAGATAAGGAGGCTATTCTTTCAGGGTCAACCTCTTTCATACATTCACGCATCACCTGAAAACGCTTGTCCTTCCAATCTTCTTTTTCACTTCTCCATAACCTTGGAGCATAAGTATAAGCAAAGTACATAATTAGCTTCATTTCTAGGTATTGTCGAATAAGATCCTTGGACCCAGTAAATTTTCTCGCAGCCTTATATACTGCAATCAGTTCGTCAAATTTGTTATCCGATTTGGACTGTGAAATCGCAGGAAAATGAATCGGATCATTATGCCTTCTCTTCACATAGATTGCTTCTTCGACAAAGGAAGCGACCTTTAATTGCTTTAACATCTGTACCATAAAGGTTGTATCAACATAGTAGCAATATTCCTCATGGAAGTGAATCTTATGTTCCATTAGGAAGTCACGTCGAAATAGGATACCTAAAACGGATATATCGGAAATCCCTTTTCTCGAGACAAATAAGCGATAATATGCTTCTGCTTTACTAATAGAAGCTTGGTCCCCTTCCGCTTCCATCTGATCTAGTTCTCTTTGTACCTTTTTGATTTCCTCCGGAATATTTATGATCTTAGAATCATTGTAAAGGTCTCCGTTAGAATCTTGTTCTTCTTTTAGATTTTCCCCGTTATGCTCCATGAGTTCATTGAGAAAAACCATTTTACGAAACCAAGTGGTCACTTTCCTCCCATAGGTAATATCTGCTTTTAACTCTTGTGCTTCCTTTAACAGAAAGGTCAAGGTTCCGTTTAATATATAATCATCGCTATCTAAGAAATAAACATACTCTCCGCTTGCTGCCTCCAGCCCAGCATTTCTGGCTGCAGCCACACCGCTATAGCATTTGAAATCAGAGACTTTCTCATCATCCGTATAGGAATAACGAAATCTCTGTGGTTTGTTTAATTCTATGGTTGTTAGATTAATATCTTGATATTCAGCTATTATCTGCGAAAGATCTTCCTTCACGTGATCCAATACAAGAATCGTCTCATAGTCTACAATCCCCTGGTCCCTTATACTCTCTAGACAATCCTCTAAGAAATGTATCCCCTGATGGAAGGGTACAATAATACTTAGTTTCACATTAACACCTATACCTTTCTGATTATAATTCTTATTAAGCTGTCTATAAATTTATCATAGACCCTTTTAACAAAAGGTCTGGAATAGACAAAAACAATTAAAGCTGTCATGAAAACAGAATAGATTATGTAACTAAATGGTTTATTATTTAATATTCTAAGTTTTTCCAGCAATGGAATCGTAAATAGATGAAGTATGTAAACCGTCATCGTACTCGTTCCGATTTTAGACAGGAAACTTTTTTTACTACTTGTTAAGATAAAAATTGAAACTGTCATTCCAATCGCAATTAGATAAACAAGGATTCGATATCCCATATATTTCAGTTCAGAATCTTGAGGATATGGCTTTTTTAAATACAAAACCTCCGTCTCGAAAAGATCCATCCGTACAATTACGTAAGCCAATACCCCTGTAATCATAAGGATTATAATAGGGATAAGTTTTGGTACTCTACGAATTCTTGCCAGATGCTCTTTGGTACAGTAATATCCCAAGAGGAAAAATGGGAAAAAGCAAATGGCCCTTCCAAGAGCCATGGTGCTAGAAAATTCCCTACTAAATCCACTAAAAATGCCAAGCAAGAAACTAAATGGTAAAAGAAATCGGATCTTTACCAAATCCTTCAAAAAGAATTTCCAAAGGAATAAAGTAAACAGATACCATAATCCCCAGGTTGGCGTAAAGAACCGAAATCCAAAATAATCCTCTCTGATAATCAACATTTTAAAAATATAATTGATGATATTCAGGATAAGATAAGGCATTAGAATGCCTTCAAATGCCTTACTTCTACTTCTTTCCAAATCCTTAGAAAAATAACCCGAGATAAATGTCATAGCAGGCATATGAAAGAAGAATATGAAGTAATAAACACTTTTTATCATGCTATAATCATAAATCATGGAAGTTAAAAGATGCCCCCATACAACGAGTGTAATTAATATAGCACGTACATTATCAAATAAATAATCTCTTGATTCCTCTTTCGTTATGTCTACCCCGGTTGATTTTATTCTCATGATTATATACTCCTTCGGTTAGGAAATTTTTCTATTCATAACATTTAAATTTTAGCAGAGAAAGTATTATCCTGCAATAGGAACATTTGTCTCCTTTTGACTAGGATTTTGATTTACTTTTTTTTAGGATTTCTTTCAATTCCTCTATTGTAAAATGATAATGCTTACTACAGAATTGGCAGTTTACTTCAATTGTCTCATTATCATTAATCATTTCCACGATGTCTTTTTCACCAATGGAGATAATTGCTTTTTCTACTCTTTCCTTACTACAATCGCATTCAAAACTGGTAGGCGATTTATCTAAGATCTCTAGTCCAAAATCTCCAAGAACGTATTCCAGAATCATCTCAGGTGTCATATCCTGATCCAGAAGAGAGGTGATTCCGTTTATTTCTCCGATCTTAGCCTCCAATTTGCTTATCACCTCTTCATCTGCAAAAGGAAGCAACTGAATGATAAAGCCTCCTGCTCTTTTTACCGTGTTGTTCTTATTCATCAGAACGCCTAAGGCAACAGCGGATGGCACTTGCTCACTGGAAGCAAAATAATAGGTCAAATCCTCAGCAATTTCCCCGGAAACAAGTTCTGTCTGACCAACATAAGGTTCCTTGAGTCCTAAATCCTTGATTACAATTAGAGTTCCAGCCCCCAGGGCTCCACCAACATCCAGCTTTCCTAACTTACTCGGTGGCAGCATAACCTCAGGATGGTGGACATAGCCCTTAACAAATCCTTTCGAATTGGCAGTAACCGTTAAACCTCCCATTGGTCCATTCCCTTTTATCTGAAGAGTCAGGATATCCTTTTCCCCCTTCATCATAATGCCCATCATTGCACCTGCAGTCAATAATCGTCCTAGTGCTGCTGTTGCTACTGGGCTTGTCCCATGAGTTTCCCTTGCAAATTCAACCATTTCTCTTGTTGTTGCAGCAAAAGCACGAATCTGACTATTGGCTGCACTTGCTCTTATGATATAATCTTCCATTATTACCTCCTAATGTCCTTATTATGATATCTTACCCTGATATCATTTTAGATATAATTTATTCTCCTGATGTTTTTCTCTTGCTAGTATATAAACTCTTTCCGAATCTAGTTGCGGCTCATCTTCTGTCAGGGCATCATATACTGCAAGCCATTCCATTCCTGCTTCCTCTAGCAACTTTTTGATGGTTTCTATTGAATAGGCTCTGCGATAGTGGGTTTCCTCATACCTTCGAAATAGCCCCTTTTCCTCCTTATCAGGAAGAAACAGAGTAAGATTAATTTCATTCACCATCTCATCCTCATAATAGGTGTTCTCCCAGATAAAGCTACCTTCCTCCCTATTTTCAGCTATTGTGGCATCTCCCAATACTTCCTCATAGGCATACTGGGTATCCAAGTCGAAGATAAATAAACCACCGGGATCCAGATAATTATTGACTAGACGGAATATCTTTAGAAGTTCCTCCTCCTTGAGGATATAATTCATACTATCACATACGCTGACCACTGCTGCCACAGTTCCATAGAGCTCAAACTCTCGCATGTCTTGACACAGGTACAGAATGCCATTCTCCTTATCGCTACTCTTTTCCCTTGCAATCGCCAGCATTTCTTCCGATGCATCCACACCGATCATTTCATAGCCTTTAGCCGCCAATAGTTCCGTTAAATTGCCGGTACCACACCCCAATTCCAGAACCAGACCTTGCTCAACTCCATTTTTCTTTAATAGGTGATCTACATATTCCGCCCATTCCTCATAGGGCACATTATCCATAAACATATCATAAACGGTTGCAAAACCGGTATAAGGCTGCATATTAGGCAGCTCCTTTCTATTCTTTCCAATGTTATGTCAATTACTAAGGTTATTATTTGCCATCTAAATACTACCATACACAAATTAGGATTTCAATTGAAAAGAATTTCGCTTCATTCAATATAATAGAGTTTCGCTTGCGAAACTCTCGCGCCGAGCGCGTTTAGCCGTAGGCAGATAACTTCATCGTGCGCGAGTGCGCATCCTTGCGGAGCATTTTTTATTGAATAGGGCGCACTTTCCTATTCAATAAAAAAAAGGGGTCGCACTCTTTTGTGCGACCGCCACCTGACACTTTCCTATTTATTTTATCTGATTTAATTATACTTGGTTGATTAGACCATTTTATCAAATAACTCCTTTAAGGTCGGATACAGTTGTTTAAAGACTTGATACTTATGATTATAACGTTCCACGATTTCCGGATCTTGTTCGGTGGTATCAATTACCTTAATTAGTTTATGGCAGGCTTCCTCAACGGATGAATACCTACCGCATCCTACCGCAGCCAGTATCGCAGCACCGAATGCGGGACCTTCCTCAGAATTGATTTTATCCACCTTAACATTGAGTACATTCGCAATTATCTTACACCATAGAGGACTCTTTGCTCCTCCTCCATTGATTCTAATCCGATCGATCCTGATCCCAAGGGACTTGATAATCTCAAATGAGTCCCGAAGGGCAAAGGCTACACCTTCCAAAACTGCCTGCGTCATCTCAGCCCGGGTCGTATCCATGGTCATTCCAGTAAAGGTACCTCTTGCATTGGGGTTGTTGTGTGGAGTTCTTTCCCCCATCAGATAAGGAAGGAAATATACCTTATTCTCACCCAGCTTTGTGATCTTTTGCTGCTCTGCTGTATATTCCTTGGTTTCAAGAATCTCATCCATCCACCACTTATTGGATGCAGCAGCGGATAGCATAACTCCCATAAAATGAAACTTACCATCCGCATGACAGAAGGCATGAAGGGCATTCTTATCATCCACAGCAAAGTTTTGGCTAGCAACAAAAACAACACCCGAGGTTCCAAGGGATACATTACACATGCCTGCTCCTACTGTACCAGTACCGACCGCAGCAACTGCCTGATCCCCACCGCCGGCAATCACTTTAATCTTCTCACTTAATCCAAGCTCCCTTGCAGCCTCCTTCGTTAAGCTTCCAACCACCTGGGAAGATTCATGAATTTTAGCCATCTGTTCTTTATGTAAACCGCAGATTTCCAGCATTTCATCCGACCAACATTTATTCTTAACATCAAATAGCAGCATACCGGAAGCATCAGAAACATCCGTACAATGAACTCCTGAAAGACGATATGCAATGTAATCTTTCGGAAGCATTACCTTATTTATTCTTGCAAAATTGTCTGGCTCATGCTTTCTCACCCACAGAAGCTTCGGAGCTGTAAAGCCTGTCAAAGCGATATTGGCAGTATAACTGGATATCTTCTCCCTGCCAATCTCATTGTTTAGGTAATCACATTCTTCTTGAGTACGTCCGTCATTCCAGAGAATAGCAGGTCTGATCACTTTGTCTTCTTCGTCAAGAATTACCATACCATGCATCTGTCCACTGAAACTAATTCCCTCAATGGCATCCTGATCAATGTCCTTTACTAACTCCTTGATACCGCTAACTAAGGCCTGGTACCAGTCCTCTGGATTCTGCTCGGACCAACCTGGCTTAGGAAAGTAAAGTGGATACTCCTTTGTCACGATATTCTTAATGTCTCCAGCTTCATCCATCAATAGAAGTTTGACGGAGGATGTTCCTAAATCAACACCGATATACAGCATATGTAATATCTCCTTTCGAATATTAAGACTGATTGAACTTGTACCTTGTTGCTAGGTCAATTTTATGTACAAGACCTATCGTTTTGAGCCAAGTCTGGGTGTATAATATAATAATTTGGTGATTAAACTATATAGATAAATATAGCAATTTCTAGCAATAATGTCAAGGGAAA
>JAAYQP010000150.1 GCA_012519195.1 Clostridiales bacterium
AAGGATAATGCTGGTAATAGAATTTGCATAGGAAACCAAGATGTTGAATATTCTTTTGCAGAATACTATGATGCTATGATGAATTTTAGTAATGTAGCATTTAGTGTGTTTGGCACTATTTCAGATATGAATGCGCCTACATTGGATAGAATAAGTGTAAACAAGGCAAATATTAATCATAATCAGATAAGTACTATATCCTTGAAAGTATATGAAGACTTGTCAGGGATTAGGACAAGCATAAATAATGATTATGTCTATAAAACCTCATTAATGTTATTCCTTGGCCCTAATGAAGAATTAAGAACTTATGCAGTTAAAGGATTTAATGATAATCTTTATGTAGATTTTTATCTTAATAACAAAGATAAGGCAGGATTATGGAAGCCTGTTGCCCTAATTTTAGTAGACAATGCTGGAAATGCAACGCATTACGTGCAACCGAATCTTTCAAACTGGACCTACTATCTAGTACAAGAATATTTTATCGATAACGGTAACACCGTTGAAATGGATTTGAGTCCCTATAGTATAAACGTAGTAAATTCAAAAGAGGATGCTCAGCCACCAGTGCTTAAGAAAGCAGTTATAGATAAAACAAAGGTCAATGGTAAGGATGAGGTTAATATTACTTTTGATATTCAAGAGGAAGGCTTTATACAGGATAATTCTTGGATAGGTATCATTGCCTACTACAATGGTAGCTCCTATAAATATGGAGAAATTATAAAGCAAAATGGTAAGTTTACTGCAAAGGTCAACTTTGAAGGTTCAGAGAAAAATGGATTGTGGAAAGTAGATAATATTTGGTTGGAAGATGAAGCAGGAAATCACATTCAATATGTAAATTCACCGATAGAGGATGATTATGAGTACCTTGAATACATGGATTTGAATTATCTAAATATAACTGCCACTGGAATGCAGGGAGGTTCTGAGGAAACTGTTGTTGAGGATATTATTATCAACAATGTAACTGTTAGCTCAAATTACGTTAATATCCTTGATAATTCTCAAGTAGAGGTGATTATTGAAGGTTCCGGTGGTATTTCACAAGTAAATAATAGCTTCTATTATTCTAGGATCAACTTCATCTCACCTTCTGGTAGGTATTATAAGCAAGCTAAGCTTCAGTACAAAGATGGTAAGCTCATTGCCACAGTAGAATTTGATATTGACGATGAAATGGGTAGCTGGAGAGTACATGAAATAAGTATAAATCCGTATACTTATAGCGATCTTAGAGTGATAAATTCTTCTAATCCATATAAGGATCTGTATGGAACATTTAAGGTTATGGATTTAAGTTCATGTAATATCGAAGTGATTGGACCTCCTAGGGATTTATTTAAACCAGTTTTAAAGACAATTGAACTAAATAAAAAAGTTGCAGAATTTGATGACGGTGTGCTACTAACCATTGATGCTGAAGATGATTTTGGCGTTTCCTATGTAAAGGTTAGATATGTAACTTCTGGTGGAATAGAAGCAGAATACACACTTGATAAGAGTGATAGGGGCTTCCAAGCTTATATTTCACCATCCGATGTAGAGGGAACCGTGGGACTGTGGAGGATTCTCACTATTGAAATAGGAGACATTACTGGTAATGTTAGTGTTATTGGTAACTATATGAATGAAAGACTTTATATTAACACTGTAGATAAGCTAATGGATTTAAGCCTAGCAGACTTTTTCGCAGTAAAAAACCTTCTTGGAGATGTAAATGGAGATATGCAAGTTGATGTATTAGATCTAGCTTTAGCTGCTAGAAGTTATAACTTAGAGGAAGGCTCCCAAAATTGGGAGGCTAGGGCAGATGTGAACAATGATAAGAAAGTTGATATTTACGATTTAGTACTTATCTGCAAGGGCTTGTAGACGCGCGGCTGCCGCCCCAGGGGCGTGTCGGAAAAAGTAAAAGGATGTTTTGTGCCATTATAATATGGAAGACAAAACATCCTTTTTTGGTAGAAAAATGTTGTAATTAATAGTAAAATATAAGTAGTTTTTGTTAGGAGGGATGCCATATTGATAAAAACTGCCGTATTGAAAAAAATTAAGAAGCTAAGTTTGTTTATTATACTAACACTAATACTTAGTGGCTTTAATGGCATTCCATTAAAAGCTGAAGAAAAAGTGGACAATGGTATACAAGCCGCTCCAGTAATTCTTCAAGATCCTACAGAAATATATGGTCAAGGTGGTTATATACCTTCACCGATAAAAATAGAAAAGGCTACCTATCCATTTATGGGTAACCTGTACAAAAGTACAGTCCTACCAGATAAGTACGATTTACGACAGCAGGGATATGTTACCCCTGTAAGAAATCAAGGCAGTATAGGAGCCTGCTGGACCTTTTCTACATACGGATCATTAGAAAGTACAGTGAAAAAGTTTAGTGGTGAGGATTATGATTTTTCTGAAATACATATGGCCCTTCATAATGGTGTAACCACTGCCGATGCAGGGGGAAACAATTATATTGCTACGGCCTATCTTGTATCAGGGAAAGGGCCTATTTTAGAGGAACAGGACCCCTATCCTAATCCTTCTAAGGTTGAATACATTATTACTAGAGAGGGCTTGGAAGCTAAATACAGGGTTCAAGATATAATATTCTTGCCAGCCAGGACTAACTCCTTAGATAATGATGAATTAAAAAATGCAATTATTACCTATGGTGCAGTATCCTCATCCTATTATGATAGTGCTAATTATTATACATATAAAGGACAAACTACCTACTACAATGGATATACTAGGAACTTAAATCACGCTATAACTCTTGTAGGCTGGGATGATAATTTTTCCCGGAATAATTTTGATATTAAGCCACCGGGGGATGGTGCTTTCTTGGCGAAAAATAGTTGGGGAAGTTCCTGGGGTGATAATGGATATTATTACATATCCTACTACGATGTTTCTCTAGGATACGATTCAAATGTAGTATATAATGGGATAGAAAAAGCAGATAAATATGATACAATGCATAGTTACTATGATAAGCCCTTATACTCCTATTATAAGGCTTCTGATTATGATTTTGTAGGAAATAGATTTAAAGCAGAAAAACAAGAATATATCTCTGCTGTAGGTTTTTACACCTTCGCACAAAATCTATCCTATGAGATTTGGATAGATAAAATAGTAGATTCACAGGTAAGTGCGCCTAAGACAAAGATTACTTCAGGAACTTTGCCCCAAGGGGGTTACCACACAATAGAACTTCCTAGTTCCTTTAATGTAGCAGCTGGAGAAGAATATATGATATGGGTTAAGCTTTCAGCCCATGGTTATTATGGACATCCAGACAAGAACTTAGCTGCAAATAAAAGTTATTTAGTAAGTGGAGGAAAAGTCTACGATTCACAAATTCTATTAGGAATTAATATTTATGCTAATGAGGTGGATTATAATAATTATTTGATGATAAATTCAGAGATGCCTGCTGATGGAGAGCTATCACCTGAAGATAATATAACAATAAGCTTTAATGATTACATTTCCAAAGGCATGAGCTATAGCAAAATAAGTCTTAAGGATGAAAAAGGTATTGAGCTTGAAAAATCCATTGAAATACAAGGAAAAGACTTAATTATAAAGGAGTTACCTGAAAATCATATTAACGGTAAGCTAATATTATATATTCCTCAGGATGCTGTTAAGAATACAAAAGGGCAAAATATGTATAAGGATTACAAAAGAGAATTTTCTGTATATGTAAAGGCATCTACTATTGTAGAATTTAAAGATGCATCATTGGAACAAGTAATTAGAAGGAAGTTGAAGAAGGATACTGGATATATTACTGCGGGAGATATGAGAACTATAACCCATTTAGATGCTAGTTATTGTGAAATTACAAATTTGCGTGGATTAGAATACGCAGTAAGGCTCCAATACTTAAACTTAAATGATAATAAAATTATCAGCCTTAAACCCTTAAGCAACTGTTATGAATTAATAACCTTAAATATTCGAAATAATAATATTAAAGATCTATCTCCTTTGACGAATTTAACTAACTTATCGTATATAAATTTAATGGGAAATGCAATAAGAGATATAGCACCCTTGGAAAATCTAATAACATTAAAAACATTAAATATTTCAAATAACCTTATAGGGGATATATATCCTCTAAAAGGCTTAAATAACTTGATAAGTCTAGATATATCGGCTAATTATATTAAGGATATATATCCATTGAAATTAATAGCCGAAAACAATAGTAATAGTAATTTGGAGTTTATCTTTTCTGAGAATAGTATAGATTTTTCTGTAGCTTCCACAGCAAGCTTGATTCTTGATGCGTTTTAGGAATTATCAGTAAATTATTCTGGCAAGGATAGACAATATACTGCTTTCAGAGCAGCTGCAGTGAACAATGTTAATTTATTTTATAGCTATTACAGTGTAGAGATGACTGCAGGAGAAAAGTTAGTAGTGGAGTTTACTGAACCTATTTACCTTTCTGAAAATGCTGATAATCTTATATTTTTATCTCAAAATGATATGAATATTAAGATTAACCTGCGCAGTATTCATAACAAACTAATTATTACACCATTAGAATTAATAGACAACAATAGCTTTGTGGACTTAATAATTGGACAAGGGGCGCTATTAACAAGTTCTGACACTGGAAATAAAGCTGAAGCATATTCAATCTATGTGGGAACAGGGCTCTACGGAGATATAGACCAGAATAAAGTTGTGAATACCTTGGATTTAGCAGCTCTAGCTCAAAGCTACAATGAAAGCATAGACAGTTGTGTGACCTGGAATAAGATAAAGGATATGAATAGGGACGGAGTTATTGATATTTACGATATGACTATAATTACTGGCTACTTACAATGACTTAATGTATATAAACAAGGTTATACAAAATTGAATGGAAAGTAAGAGGAGGAACAATGAAAAAGTTAATTGGAATAATGACAGTGTTGTTTGTTTTTTTACTAGCAACACCTGTGAAAGCAGAAGAGAAAATGAAGTTATCAGCAAAGGTTTCTGGTAAACTAGAACCAGGACAAGAGGTAGAGATATCTATATATGCTAGCAAAGCTAAGTTCTTGTATTCAGGTGATATTCGATTTAAATTTGATGATAGCATATTGATGATTACCAGCATTGAAAAAGGAAACCTTCTAAATAAAGCGGGAATAGGATTTTTCGAACAGAAGATTATGCCTGAAGAAAATCCAGAATCAAAGAATATAGCAAGATATATCTTCACCGCTCTAGGTAATAATGACGGATATTCTGGTGAAGGCACAGTGGTAGTATTTAAGGCAAAGGTTCTTAAAAAATCAGATTTATCCATTAATGCCAAGGCCTTTGAAAAAAGTATAACTGATAATTATAATATGAAAGTTGACCTTGTAAGTACTGATATTAAATACATGGACTATGAATTCATACCTTATGGTAAGGCCCCTTCTGAAGTGAAACCAACACCTGCTGACAATGATGCTGGTAAGGATGAACCAGTAGTTCAACAGCCAGAAAACCCTAAGGGCGATACAGGAAATGGCTCTTCAAATGGTGAAACTGGAACTATAAACCCACCAGCTGGCAATAATGATTCAAAAGCGGGTCAAGGAACGGGTGGAACTGAAGGGACTGATTCAAAAGGACAGAATGATACACCGGTTGGGCAGAATCCAGCAGAAAAGCCCGCGGAGGAAACTAAGGGTCAAGACAATAACATAGAAGTTGATGGAAAAGATAAAGATAAAGGCAATAACTCTAGTGAAGTATCAGATAATGAAAAAAGCCCCGGAAGTACTGAATCCGGTGCTGATAAAGATCAGGATAAGGATTCCGATGAGAAGGACAAAGATGATGCCAATCCATCTAACAGTTATAAATCCCAGCAAGAGAATAGTGGCAAAAGTAGCTCTGGCAAGGTAATTGGAGTGATATTAATTATAGTTCTAGTTGGCGGGGCTGCAGCGGCATTGTGGTATTTCAAGCTTCGTCATAGGTTCACTAAATAGTTAGCAGCCAAATGTAGATTTTTCATATGTTTTTATAAGTTAAATCCAGCAGGGAGCTTTAATTAGCTTTTCTGCTGGCTATTTTTTTGTAGTATAGGAGATTAAAAATTTTGAGGACCATAAGCTATACAGACATGGCTTTACCATAAATTTCAAAGTGCGGCGTGACCTGAGGTGAATTTTAAGTATGTTGCTTTGTTTAAAAAAAGTGTTGATGCAACCGGAATGTACATTCGTCAACTCTCTTTTTAAACAAAGCGCTATAGTAAAAAAGAAGATGCCTAAAAGACAAGTTTAATATTTTAATGGATAATTTTAGTATATAATTCGAAAAAATACGTGAATATTATCTGTAATATGTAGTAATTAGGTGAATAATATGGAATTAATGGTTAATATGAGATAAAATGTAATTTAACAATAGGGCTACGAAGTTCTATATGTTTTAAACAAGTTAAGAGTAACTTGAGTTTCCGTACTTTTATCCACAATCCCTCTTTTTACAGGATTTGTTATAAACAACTTTTAGAAAGTGCCCAAAACATAAGGAAATCCTCTCTGTTTTGTAGTAAAATTAAGTCATCACAC
>JAAYQP010000151.1 GCA_012519195.1 Clostridiales bacterium
CCGAGTTAACTGTAAAGGTAACGCTTATGGAATTCACACAAAGCAGAACGCACGGATTAAATATAGATATACAGGATTAATATTATATAAGATTATTATTTAGATATTACTTTAATTAATAAGAATTTGAGGTATCGAATATTTCGATACCTTTTATTTTTTGACATGTCTTCCCAATGATAAAAGATCATATGCTAATGTTGTAGACCCACGATTCTGATAATAAAGTACATAGCTACACCCTAACTTGTTTCGATAGGGTATTTTGTCCTATATTGATAAAATATGATAGATTCCCTTTTTTTATAGGTAATTTTAGTATATAATACAGATATCACTTACATTAATGAAGGGATTAAGGCGGTGTATCTATGGAACTGAAGATGAATCTTAATGCACTAAATCAGCTTGTAAAAGGGTCCGTTATATTTACAGAAGGGGATCCTGTTTATGCTATTGCACTAGTTTTAAAAGGCCGTGTTTTAATCCATAATAACGGAGCCAAAATTATCGCTAACTCAGGAGTTTTTCTTGGTATAAATGATCTTTATGCGGGTAAATATCAAAGCAATTTTACAGCTATAGATGATTTGTTAATCTATGTCTTTTCTGTCAATCAAATAGATCAGTTAGAGCAATTACTTTCCTCTAATATGGATTATCATGGGTTTATGGTAGCATCGAATAACCGATTGATCTATGATCTGAATCAAATCTATCAAGGATTACATAAGCATATATCCGAGATCCATGAATTTTTATCAGATAACTATAAGGAATATTTAATGACCGCTCAAAGACTGGGATATAGAGTTAGAACATCACAACGCATTGAAGAAGTTTATCTTCCAGAGCATGATTTAGAGATACTGGAGGATCGGATTAACTATTATTGCGAATGCAAGGCTTTACCCCTTGATGTAGTTAAGGCTTTTTATTCCTATGGTAATTTAATAACCCTATATCAATTAGAAGATCAGGTTGGCATTATTAATCAGCAAATCGAACTACTTAAGAAGCTTTCAAAGTTCTATATAACTATGATGCAATGCTTGTTCGATGAAAGTGAATCTTGCCTCTTTCAGTTAATTGCTGGATTAACACTGGAGGTAAGTCGGTCAGATGGCGATAATAAAGAGCTTTTGGATATCATGGATAAGACCATAGAAGAATTAAATAAAGCAGAGAAATTTGTAGGCCGTATGTTAGGTTTTAGTCATATTATTAATAGACAAAGGATGGAAGAAATCTATCATCTTCTATTAACTGACGCAAAGGGAACAAAGGTAAGTACCGAAACTTACTTAAAGTACCCTAAGGTGGAAGCAGAGCAGGCATTGGAAGAAATGGCGAACTCTTTTCAAAAGCTTCTTGATTATTCCGGCTTGGATGCAGAGAAGACAGAATATATGAAAAATACCTTATTGGATTATATCAATCTGAAGGATCGTAATTCCAGCGATACTACAGCTAGGACAATACGAAGAAATCTTGCAACAAATCATTACGAACTATATAAGCTGATTTTTCTCAAGGCTTATCATGATAAAGATATTCCGAAGATTGTGGATCTGTTTTTAAAGTACGGATATGCGGATGAACGTCTACTATCGAAAGAACAGTTGCTTTCCCTCTATTTTTTAAAGGATATGCCCAAGACCGGGCCATGCCAGGTTTATAATATAAAAGAATGGCTAACTTTGATCTATCAAGGGAAGAAAGAACCTTCTAAGAATGAGTTTGATATGGAATATCCTGAGTATATTACTTCTTTGAAAAAACAAGGAAGACTTAGTGAAAAGGAAGCAAAGGAATGGCTTACGAATCCGGAGTGCAGATTAGACTATGAGATTCAGAATATGTTTCGTTATAATAATCGCACGACAAGTGGACAAATATTTAGCTTCGTTCCAATTCTGCAAAAGGATATGTTAGGTAATGATTTTCAGAGACTTTATATCAATTCAGAGAAAGTAAACGATACCCTCCAAAATCTATTAAAAATTGATTACTCTATCTTTGATCATGAGGTTATCTATACCAATGAGAAGAAGAATATTGTAAAGGAATATGTAATAAAACGTGTATACCCTGACATTATTCTAATGCCGACCGTTGGTAGCAACGGAATTATGTGGCAGGAGATCACTGGTAGAAAGCGTGACAGTTCCGCCCGCTTCTTGCTCCCAATATTTGTCGAATCCAACCTCACTACCCTTATGGTTCGGATGTTTGGTAGATATCGATGGGAAATGTGTAGAACAGTTGAGGGAACCGCTTGGAATGACATCAAGCATAAATCTCTTACTTCAGAATATTCGGATTATTTGCAATTCTATCGTAAAAATAAGGAACTCTCAGAGGAGAAGAAGGAGAAGATCAAGAATCAGATTCAGAAAGGCCGTAATAATAGTAGAGAAATCTTTGTAATGGATTATGAGCAATGGATTAATTTTGAATCCAAGGGTGCCATTAAACTAAATAAACCAGTTAGGGAAATAATGGCGACCTACTGTCCATTCTCTAAAGAAATCCGTGAGAGAATCAAAATGCAACCATTATTTGCAGAAGCAATGGCTCGCTATTATAGAGAAAAGCAAAAGAAAGTACGGGAGACGGAATCGCGGATTCGACTATTGCAAAAGGAACAGATTGAAATTGCGCAGGAGCTAATCGATACTTTAGAATATTATAAAGAAAACTAATGCATGAATTTCACTGTCCCGTACCATAATGGGACAGTGTTTTTCTAATTCGGTAAAAATATGAAGTAATTGAAATATCTGGTATTCAAACAAAGGAGGTTCGTTTATGGGATTCTATGAAAATATCGTAAAGATTAAAGAAATGCGTAGAAGAGTTGATGAAGGCGACTATGAAGCAGCGCAGAAGATACTTGATATAATACCTCTAAAAAAGATAAAAAACACATCAGATTTAAACATTATAGCACAGGTATATAAAGAGAATGGAAGATACGAAGAAGCAATGGAGATTTTGCTAAAATTATACCAAAAAAGAAAAACAAGAAAGGTCATCTTTCAACTTGTGCTACTCTCAATAAAAATGCTTCATATTGAAGATGCTGAAAAATACCTTGCGGAATATAAGACCATGGCACCAAAGGATTTTTATAATTATATCTTCCGCTATAAAATCGATAAAATAAAAGGGGAATCCTATGAGGTGCTAATTGATACCTTAGTTGCCTTAAAGAATAGGGAATACATTGAGAAATGGGCTTATGAACTTGCCAAGCTATACTACAAAGCTGGTATGGAAGAAGAGTGTATCAATGAATGTTCCGATATCATCCTTTGGTTCGGAGAAGGAAGTTATGTAGAAAAAGCAAAAATGCTAAAAGCTTATTATTCTGGTGAGACGAATAAAGAGAAAATGATTGAAGAATTAAAGCGTCGAGCAAAAGAAAAGCAGAAAGTAGAATCTACCGAAGGATCGGAAGAAACTGCTGATATTGATTCATATCAGCAAGGATCTTCTATACCCGAAACTGAATGGTAATCTCATTCGGTAGCTTTTGACCCCGTTTGGATTTTACATTCGTGGTAACATGTAAGAGATAAGATTCATTTTTTTCATAAGGCTCTAAAGGCTCTATCTCAATATAATTATTGACGGAATCGTACCGTATGTTTGTAAGTAAGGGTACCTGATTTAAAGATGTTACATACAAATTTCGATTATTAACAGTAGAAGGGTTTAATGGTGACGTAAATTTGATTCTCCAAACAAATTTACCCGTTTTAAATTTTAAATTTTGCTTAACCCGATCTCTGACTCCTCCAGTTACGGATTCAATGGTTATGTATTTTGAGGCCAATATGATCATCTCCATCTATATAATAATAAAAGTAAGCTATAAATAAATTGATTATATATAACTATAAAAACCTTGTTTTTATGGATATTGTAGCATTTTTTAGAAGAAAATTCAATAATATATCATTTTGTTATATAAAATAGAGTAACTATTAATAACATTTGCATAATTTTCTACTAACTGTGATTTTGGCATGAAAAAGTATACAGATTTCAATCTATTTCCCTTATAGATAATAAGAATAATACGAATAGAAATTCTATAGTTATTTAAAATAGTAATATAAATTATATAAAATTTGAAAAATAAATTTCACTAATATGTAAACGAACATGGAAGGGAAAGGTGAAATATTGCAAGTAAATGACGAAAAACAGGAATTTATACAATAATAAGTATTATTGAATCTTGAAAAAACGTTTTACAAAACTTAACTTTGTGGTATAATCAAAATAAGGATAAAAAATTAACAAAATAATAACATGTTTTATATGCAAATTAGACAATCATGTGTTCGATAAATATAAAATTACTATTTGAGGTGTGCAATGGAACAATATATTATCAAAGGTGGAAGACCACTAATTGGTGAAGTAACCATTAGTGGTTATAAAAATGCGGCTTTAGGCATCATAGCGGCTGCTATAATGACCGACGAAACAGTAAAAATCGATAATGTGCCCAGAGTAAAGGATATCGATGTACTATTAAGGGCAATTGAAGATATTGGAGCGAAAGTAGAGCGAGAAGAAAATTCGGTAACTATAAATGCAAGTAAAATAAATTGTTTAAATGTTGATTTTGATTATATTAGAAAAATAAGAGCGTCCTACTATTTGCTAGGAGCTTTATTAGGAAAATATAAGAATGCACAAGTAGCTCTTCCAGGAGGGTGCAATATTGGCAGTAGGCCTATTGATCAGCATATTAAAGGGTTTGAAGCTTTAGGAAGCGAAGTTAAGATAGAGCATGGTTTAATTTGTGCAAAATCCAAGAATTTAACTGGTGCGCATATCTATTTTGACGGTTCTAGCGTTGGTGCTACGATTAACACCATGTTAGCTGCTACCATGGCAGATGGTTTAACAATCCTTGAAAATTCCGCTAAGGAACCCCATGTAGTGGATGTTGCCAACTTTTTAAATAGCATGGGTGCAAATATTAAGGGTGCTGGTACCGATGTGATTCGTATTAAGGGAGTTTCAAAACTCCACGGAAGTGAATATACAATTATTCCTGACCAGATTGAAGCTGGAACCTTTATGTTTGCGGCGGCAGCTTCCAAGGGTGATGTATTAATCAAAAATGTTATTCCGAAGCATCTAGAAGCATTTACGGCTAAGCTTCTGGAAATTGGAGCAAAGGTAGAAGAGTTTGATGATGCTATTCGTGTTAAAGCAAGTGGAAGATTGGGCAATACCCATGTAAAAACTCTGGTGTACCCTGGATTTTTAACCGATATGCAACCTCAGATGACAACCCTACTGGCTGTATCAAAGGGAACCAGTATTGTAACAGAAAGTATTTTTGAAAATCGTTTTAAGTATGTAGATGAATTGTCCCGAATGGGAGCGTCGATTAAAGTAGAAAGTAATACGGCTATTATTGATGGTGTTGAACGGTTGACCGGAGCAGTGGTAAGCGCACCGGATCTTCGAGCTGGTGCAGCGCTAGTTATCGCTGGCTTGATGGCAGAAGGATACACGATCGTTGAGAATGTAGAATATATTGAACGGGGCTATGAAAATTTCGAATATAAGATGCAGCAGCTTGGAGCAGCGATCGCCAAAGTAGATTCGGAAGATGCAAAGGCCATTCAAAAGTTTAAACTAAAGGTCAGCTAGTAAATAGAGTACAAAAAAACCTTGACGAATATAGAATTTCATTATATGCTATTAATAAATTATTAGATATAGTAATAATTCGTAACAATTTCATAGGATTAAGAATTTCTCTTATTCAGAGTGACGGAGAGTAAGGCTCTATGAAGTCACGGCAACCCCTTTATGGAAGGTGCCAACCTGAGCGAGTAATCGAACAATAAGAGGATTTGATTTAATAAGTTGTCAAGTCCGCATTTCGCGGACTTTTTTATTGAATAGGAAAGTGCGCCCTATTCAATAAAAAATGCTCCGCGAGTGAATTACAGAAACTAATGATATGTTTTAATTTACAGGAGGAATATCATATTATGCAAAAGCAATTATTTACATCGGAATCTGTTACTGAAGGACATCCAGATAAAATCTGTGATCAAATTTCAGATGCAGTCTTAGATGCCCTTTTAGAGCAGGATCCAATGAGCCGTGTTGCCTGTGAGACCGCTATAACAACTGGTTTAGTACTGGTAATGGGTGAGATTACAACCAAAGGATATGTGGATATTCAAAAAATAGTTCGCGATACAATTCGAGAAATTGGCTATGTTAAATCGGAATATGGTTTTGATGCCAATACTTGTGGTGTTATCGTAGCATTGGATGAACAATCCAAGGATATCGCCCTTGGAGTAGATCAATCCCTAGAGGTGAAGGAGCAATCGATACAGGAAGAGGACTTGTCCATTGGTGCAGGGGACCAGGGTATGATGTTTGGTTATGCAACAAATGAGACAGAAGAATACATGCCTTATCCTATTTCCTTGGCTCATAAACTGACAAGGCAGTTGACCAAGGTAAGAAAAGATGGAGTGTTAAACTATCTGCGTCCCGATGGTAAATCCCAGGTAACCGTCGAGTATGATGAGAATGGTAAGCCAATTCATTTAAATGCAGTGGTATTATCCACCCAGCATGATGATCGTGTAACAACAGAGCAACTCCGTGAAGACATTAAGAAATATGTATTAGATCCAATCCTTCCAAAAGATTTGGTGGATGAAAGGACCAAGTTCTTCATTAACCCGACCGGTCGATTTGTGATCGGTGGTCCGAACGGGGACAGTGGACTAACTGGTAGAAAAATAATCGTAGATACCTATGGTGGCTACGCAAGACATGGTGGTGGTGCTTTCTCTGGTAAGGACTCCACTAAAGTTGACCGCTCTGCTTCCTATGCTGCCCGTTATGTTGCTAAGAATCTTGTTGCTGCTGGTTTGGCAGACAAATGTGAGATTCAATTATCCTATGCGATTGGTGTAGCGGAACCAACCTCGATCATGGTAGATACTTTTGATAGCGGTAAATTATCTGAAAATGAGCTCGTATCTATAATTCGTAAACATTTTGACCTTCGTCCTGCAGGAATCATCAAGATGTTAGATTTAAGAAGACCAATTTACAAGCAGACTGCAGCTTATGGTCATTTTGGAAGAAATGATTTGGATCTGCCTTGGGAAAGACTGAACAAGGTTGAGGAATTAAAAAGCTATCTAAATTAGACGAAGTAGATGACCATTAAGTAAATAACAGATATCGAACAAGGCTTTTATAGGATGTTAGGATTCAGGTTAAGAAATCAACCAAGATCCTACCATGTCTATGAAAGCTTTTTATATTGTAAAGAGCATATGATAGCTAAAAAGATCTCTTCATTTAATGAAAACTTTAGAAATGTAATCGTAAGTTTATATAATTTCTTAACACGATATGATATAATCCAAAATGAGTAAATGTAGTAAATAAAAAAATTGCTTTTATATTGAATTTAAGTGGGTGAACAATTGAAGCTTAAGGGTAAAATTATTATGGCATTTTTTATTATGATAATAATGCCTATTTTATTAATTAGTATTACAGCCAGTACCATTGTTGGATTTCAAATGCAATCGATTCATAAAACCTATGATGTTGAAACAGAAACCTTGGAGGTAATAACGAATCCAATTAAGATTCTAAATCGCCTAACCAGGGGTGTTTATAATGAAATTAAATTGATCGCCTTAAAGGCACCAGAAATGTTTGAAGATTGGGAATTTATCCAGGATTTGAATACGGAGGTACGCAATAAATATTCCTTCATAACTGTTCGCAAGAATGGAGAATTCATTTATGCCGGAGATAAGAATAAGCTAAGCATGATATCGAATAGTCTGCCTGATTTCGGTGTCTATGATACCGATGTGGATGGTGGTATCTATGTTGGAGGAAAACATCCTTTCCTGGTAAAGGCACAGGATTTCTATTTTTTAGATGGTGCGGAAGGAACGATCTTTGTTATAACGGATTTGAATGTACTTGTTCCTCAGATTAAGGCAGTTGCAATCCAGAGTATGGTATCTTTCTTAGTCATCATATCCTTAACTGCCTCTCTTTTAACACTTTGGATCTATCGAAGTATCGTAAGACCAATTAATGTCCTTAGAATTGCAACGAATCAAATACGGGAGGGGGATTTGGATTATTCGGTTCATCTAGATACGCAGGATGAAATCGGTCAATTATGTAATGACTTTGAAAGGATGCGTATCCAATTAAAGCAATTAATTGAAGATCGACTTAAGTATGAAGAGGATATGAAAGAGCTAATAAGTAATATCTCCCATGATTTAAAGACACCCCTAACTGCAATTAAAGGCTATGCGGAAGGGCTAACAGATGGGGTTGCAGATACCCCGGAGAAACAGGATAAATACCTAAAAACAATCTGTGCCAAGGCGAATGATATGTCGGTACTGGTTGACGAGCTGGCCTTTTACGCTAAGATTGATTGTGATACGGTACCTTATAGCTTCGTTGAGATTAACCTTTATGAATACTTTAATGACTGCATCGATGACCTTAAGCTGGATCTGGAAGTCAAGAATATAACGATTTCATTTATAAATGAAGTGGAAAAATCGGTTCGGGTAATCGCTGATGCAGAACAGTTGAAGCGACTAATTAATAACATCATCGGTAATTCTGTAAAATATCTTGATAAAAAATATGGTATGATTCAAATTAGGCTATATGATATTGGTGAGTATATTCAGGTCGAAATTGAGGACAATGGATCTGGAATATATAGTGAGGACATTCCCTATATCTTTGATCGTTTCTTTCGGGCGGATGCCTCTAGAAATTCTAAGAAGGGTGGAAGTGGTTTAGGACTAGCGATATCCAAAAAAATTATTGAAGACCATTCCGGCCGGATCTGGGCAAAAAGTGAGATTGGGAAAGGAACGACGATTCTATTTACCTTAAAGAAGGTAATAAAAGAATAGAGATGGAAAGGAGAAGCGGGATATGAGTAAATTATTAATTATCGAGGATGAGATCGCCATTGCAGATCTGGAAAAAGATTATTTGGAGTTAAGTGGATTTGAAGTTGAAGTTGAAACAACTGGTGATATAGGATTGGAACGGGCACTTAATGAGGAGTTTGATTTAATCATTCTGGACCTAATGCTTCCTAATATTGATGGTTTTGAAATCTGCAAAAGAATTCGGGAAGTTAAGAACATACCAATTCTCATGGTATCTGCAAAAAAAGAGGACATTGATAAAATAAGAGGACTAGGCTTAGGAGCGGATGACTATATTACAAAGCCCTTCAGCCCCAGTGAATTAGTTGCTAGGGTAAAGGCCCATATTGCACGGTATGAACGATTGATTGGTTCCGGAGTTAAGGAGAACGATGTGATTGAAATCCGTGGCTTAAAGATTGATAAGACCGCCAGAAGAGTATTCCTTAATGAGGAGGAGAAAATCTTTACAACCAAAGAATTTGACCTGCTTACCTTCCTAGCTGAAAATCCAAACCATGTCTATACGAAAGAGGAATTGTTTCGAGAGATTTGGGATATGGAGTCCATTGGAGATATTGCTACTGTAACCGTTCATATTAAAAAAATTAGGGAGAAGATAGAATATAATACCTCTAAGCCTCAGTATATAGAAACCATCTGGGGAGTGGGCTATCGATTTAAGGTATAAAGAAGGTCTTGTTTATGTACCAGAAGGATATAGTAAGAAATAGTCATCATATGAATATAAGATAATAGCGGATAATTAGCTTAGAAAAGCAAGAAAACACAGGAAGATTTATTTGACAGAATATTAACAAAGTGGTAAAATTATCTTGCCGAACGAAAGGTTCGCCTAACGGGAAGGCATAGGATATGAAATAGTTAAGTATTTGCTGATGGTTTCGGGATATCCCGTCCAGGAAGCGAATAACTTTTGATATGATTGAATTTCCCTATGCCATGAGGCATAGGGTTTTTATGTTTATGATTTTATTAAAGCTAAAAAATTAAATTAATAATAGAGGTGATAGAATGGAAACGAGAGTTGCACTAATCGGTATTATTGTTGAAGATCTAAATTCTACGGATCGATTAAATAAGATCCTACATGACTATGGGCAATACATAATTGGAAGAATGGGTATTCCCTATCGTGATAAGAAAATTAGTATCATCAGCATTGTAGTAGATGCAAAGGAGGATACGATTAACACTCTTTCAGGTAAGCTTGGTATGATCACGGGTGTTAATGTTAAGACCATTTATTCTAAGAAATGATGTTAAACATACATTTTTGTATCAATTTGATTATGTTATATAGTGATTATGATATTTAACTAGTTTTGTAATTATTTATTTAAATGTAAGTATGAGAATATGGAGGAGATGGATTATGAAGAAGTTAAAGGGATTATTATTTTTAGTCCTATGCATTAGCTTACTTGTTGCTGGTTGTTCGCAAAATAGCAGTAAGAAAGAAACCAAAATAGACATTAATATTGCTGCCTTAAAGGGACCAACCGCTATGGGAATGATTTCTGTAATGGAAGATGCAGAAGCAGGCAATACAGCCAATAATTATAATTTTGATATTTTTGGAGCAGCGGATGAAATCAGCACAGGACTTGCCAAGGGTGAGATTGATATTGCAGCGGTTCCTTGTAATTTAGCCAGTGTTTTATATAATAATACCCAAGGGAAGATTAAATTAGCTGGAATCAATACTTTGGGCGTTCTTTATATTGTTGAGACCGGCGATAGCATCCAAACGATTGAAGATCTAAGAGGGAAGACCATCTATTCTACCGGACTTGGAACCACACCTCAGTATACCTTGAATTATTTATTAAGCTCCAATGGGATTGACCCAGACAAGGATGTAACTATTGAATATAAGTCGGAAGCGACAGAGGTTGCAGCTCTTTTAAGTCAATCAGAGGATGCCATAGCGATGCTACCTCAGCCCTATGTAACAACCGTTATGATGAATAATGATAAGGTTCGAATTGCACTGGATACCACCAAGGAGTGGGAAGCAATCAGTACGGATGGAAGTAGTGTTGTAACTGGTACGGTAGTGGTTCGAAGTGAATTTCTTGAGAAGAATCCGAAAGCCTTTGATGCTTTCATGGAGGAATATAGTAAGTCTGCTGAATTTGTAAATAGTAACGTGGAGGAGGCAGCGGCTTTGATTGAGAAATTTGATATTTTTAAAGCTGCCGTTGCAAAGAAGGCAATTCCTTACTGTAACATAACCCTAATCCAAGGAGAAGAAATGAAGGAAAAGGTGAGTGGATATCTGAATGTTCTCTACAAGCAAAATCCGAAGTCTATTGGGGGAGAGCTTCCAAAGGACGATTTTTATTATATCATTCAGAAATAATTTTATGATAGAAGGATAAGGAGCTGTTAACCTATGGCAGGAAGTGATAAAAAACCATTATTGTCGATTGGCAAAGGGAGTTCAAAGTCATGCAAACCATTAAGAGTCGGGGTCAAAATTCCGGTCCTATGTTTCTGGCTCCTTTTCTGGATTATTTTATATAAAATAATCAATAATGAGATCTTTCTAGTAGCTCCTTGGACGGTTGCCAAGACCTTGATTCGACTGGTCCAGCAAAAGGAGTTTTGGGAAACCATTATTTTTTCTTTTCTTCGGATTGTCTTGGGTTTTTTATCAGCAGCCATGGTGGGGACCCTTCTGGCAGTCCTAGCCTATATGAGTAAACCCTTAAAAGAGTTAATCAACCCCTTAATTACCGTGATCAAGGCAACCCCTGTTGCCTCCTTTATTATTCTTGCACTATTATGGATCAAGGGAAGTAATCTTTCCGTCCTGATATCATTTCTTATGGTAATTCCAATGATCTATGCAAATGTGTATCAAGGATTAACAACGACGGATAGAAAGCTACTTGAGATGGCAGAGGTGTTTAAAATCAATAGGTTCAGGAGAATAAGAGCAATCTATATCCCTTCTGTTATACCTTACTTTACATCAGCGATTTCTGTCTCACTGGGTTTTTGTTGGAAGGCAGGGATTGCAGCAGAAGTCATTGGAATCCCTACTGGTTCCATCGGAGAACGGCTGTATGAAGCGAAAATTTATCTTGTAATTGATGAGTTGTATGCATGGACTGTCGTAATCATTCTAATCAGTATTACCTTTGAAAAGTTAGTATTATACTTTATTAAATTTTTAAGACTTGATACCCATTATAGTGATAAATCAAAACCGATAGGGGAATAATCTGGAAAGGAAGATTTTATGGATATTCGGATGATCCAAGTATCAAAACAATATGGAGCTAATCAGGTTTTAAAAGATCTTAACTTGACCTTTCAGGAAGGAAGATGCCATTGCCTTATGGGTCCTTCCGGAATAGGTAAAACTACCGTGATTAATCTATTAATGGGATTGGAAAATCCGGATTCCGGTAGCATTCTTGGAATGGAAGGCAGACGAGTTGCTGCATGCTTTCAGGAGGATCGTTTGATTGAACACTTAGATGCCATCTCCAATGTTAAATTGGTATGTGATAAAAGGATAACCAAGGAGATTGTGGAAGAGGAGCTGAATAAGGTTGGCTTAATAGATTATATAGATAAACCGGTAAGTGCCCTAAGTGGTGGTATGAAACGAAGGGTGGCCATTGTTCGTGCCTTACTAGCATCGTCTGATCTGGTAATTATGGATGAGCCTTTTAAAGGTCTTGACCAAGAACTAAAATATAGGGTAATAAATTATATTATTGAAAAAACGAAAGGAAAAACATTGATTATTATAACTCATGATAAAGAAGATGTAAAACGTCTTGAAGCAAATCTAATTCTTCTAAGTTGAAATATGATAATCAATCATCTCCTATTCACAATGCCTTATTTGTTAGATCAGTGGTTGTATTTAAAAAAAGTATCAGCTATAATACTTTAATAATATTAGGCTAAGTCATAGCCTCTGATCTGCGATAAGAAAAGAAAGAGGGAAAGTTATCATGCATATAACCATAACAGGAAACCTTGGAAGTGGTAAATCCACCATATGTAAGCTCCTTAGTGAGAAGTATCAGTTTGAGATATATTCTACAGGTAAAATTCAAAGAGAACTGGCAAGAGAAATGTCAATGACTACTTTAGAGTTAAATCAGTTAATGCGTTCAGATCATAAATATGATCATATGATAGATGATGCGACTGCCAAAATCTCTAGGGAAAATCCCCATAAGAATATCATCTTCGATTCCCGTTTGGCCTGGAATTTTGTTGAAAAATCTTTCAAAGTATTTGTTTGTGTAAGTTTGGATGTTGCAGCACAAAGGGTAATGAATGACCAAAGAGGAGAAGAAGAGAAATACAGTTCCTTTGAAGAAGCAAAAAATATGCTAGCGGAACGGGCAGCTACTGAAAAAGTAAGATATAAAGAAATATATCATGTTAATTACATGGATTTTTCAAACTATAATCTTATTATAGATAGTACCTACTGCACTCCGGATAAAATAGCAGATATCATATTAAAGGAAGCCATGGAACACGAAAAAAATGGATATCCGGATACAATAAAAATGCTTGTTTCACCACAGAGGCTAATCAAAGAAGAGGATATCCAGCCGGAAGACAGAAATCGTTTGGAGCATATGGTTGAGGAATACAAAAAGGATACAGAAATCCTAGATACCTCTATCAAAGTAACAAAGCGAGAGGATGAATATGAGGTGGTGGATGGACTGGATCAGGTTAAGGCAGCCTATCTGGCCAATATTTTATATATCCCTATTGTAATTATAAATTAATGAAAATAATTCTTAATCAGAAAAATTTAGCGAATTTTTTTCAAATTATCCCCGAGGATATAAAAATTTAATCGGATAACAATAATGATAAGAGGATTCATAGTATTATGAATTCTCTTTTTATTACAAGCAAATTGGCTTGTTAATTCATCTTGTTGCCAGCAATTGGACTAAAAATACAAGGCTAGATTTTATAATGGGGGTGATTTATTGAATATATGGGAGGATAGTCTAATCCGTAGAAAGTTAATAATTACGGCCATTATAACCACTCTTGTAGTATATTTTGGTTTCTTGTACCTTCTTCCATTAATTTTACCCTTTGTGGTTGCATATTTTTTAGCGTGGATTGTAAGGCCATTAACAGAGTTCTTATATCGAAGGCTGAAGTTACCGAGAATTGTCGGAGGCTCAATTTCGTTGCTTCTATTGATTGCTGCAATAGGCACAGTATTATTTTTCTTAATAAATAATTTGATGAAACAGATATTTGCATTTATTAAAAATCTACCGATCTACTTATCGAATATGGCAGATCAATTGGATTTCATCTGTCAAAGCTGTGATGAGTTCCTAGGATTATCTAGCGGTACGATTCGTACCATAGTCGATGAAAATATGTTTCGTACCTTAGATCGAGTAAAGAATAATATAATGCCGGGGATAACAGAGCATACCATATCCTTTATCATTAAGTTCATAGGAGCAATCGGAGTATTGCTAATTACATTTATAGCGACAATGCTTATCGTAAAGGATCTTCCTAGTTTGAAAGAATGCATTGAAGGCAATAAATTATATCAGGACTTTCACCGTATCACGGAAAGGCTAGCGGATACTGGTATTGCCTATCTACGGACGCAACTCATTATTATGAATATTGTAGCTGTAATCTGCGTTTTAGGACTTACGATCCTGAAAAATGAATACGCCTTATTGTTGGGAATTGGTATTGCCATAATGGATGCCTTACCAATCTTAGGTAGTGGAATAATTTTTATTCCTTGGTGTATTATTATGCTTTTTAATGGCAATATTTATGCGGCAGCAATCCTGATCACCATTTATTTACTCTGTCAAGTAGTTCGTGAGATTCTAGAACCAAAATTAATTGGAAAATGTATAGGATTAAGGCCACTATTTACCTTAATGGCCATGTATATTGGTGTACAGCTTTTTTCCATTGCAGGTTTTGCGTTAGGGCCCATCGGTTTAGTTATTATTATAACGACGGTTAGGGTAGTAAAAGAAAAATTAACACAAGCTTATGCATGTACGGATGAAGAGGACGACCTTTCCTACAGTGACGATTAATCTAGCTAAATTGATGTCAATAAAACACTCCCGCAAAACACCCCAATCAGCTGATTATCGCTTGACAAAGTGAATATTCTGACATAGAATAAAATACATTAAAAAGCGTTGAAGAGGAATAGTAATTAGCGATTACATTACAGAGAGAGAAGCATTGGTGGGAGCTTCTTATGTGGATACTAAGGAACCGGCCTCGGAGCTTCATACGAAAGGAAGATCTCTATTATTTCTATAAGTATGACGTAGTACCGGCGTTAACGGTAAAGAGAGAGCTTAATTGATAGCTAATTAGGGTGGTACCGCCGAGTCTTTCGGTCCCTTTTATTGGGATAGAAAGGCTTTTTTTATAAATAATTTTAAAGGAGAGAAAATATGGCTAAGGAAAAAAAGCTTGTTGAGGCAATTACTTCAATGGAAGAAGATTTTGCCCAATGGTATACTGACGTAGTGAAAAAGGCTGAGTTGATAGAATATTCCAGTATTCGTGGCTGTATGATCATTCGGCCGAATGGTTATGCAATCTGGGAGAATATCCAAAGGGAGCTTGATCAGGCATTTAAGGCAACTGGAGTGGAAAATGTTTATATGCCTATGTTTATTCCTGAGAGCCTGTTACAGAAGGAAAAAGATCATGTTGAGGGGTTTGCCCCTGAGGTAGCATGGGTTACCCAAGGTGGAACAGAGCCTTTGCAGGAGAGATTATGTGTACGTCCAACCTCAGAAACTTTATTCTGTGATTTTTATGCAAATATTATCCAATCTTATCGTGACCTTCCAAAGCTTTATAATCAATGGTGCTCCGTTGTCCGCTGGGAGAAAACAACGAGACCCTTCCTTCGTTCCATGGAGTTTTTATGGCAAGAGGGACACACAGCGCATGCTACGGCAGAGGAAGCAGAGGAAAGAACAATTCAGATGTTAAATGTTTATGCTGATTTCTGTGAGCAGGTTCTAGCGATTCCTATGATCAAGGGACGTAAATCTGAGAAGGAGAAATTTGCTGGCGCCAACGCAACCTATACCATTGAAGCTCTGATGCATGACGGTAAGGCACTTCAATCAGGTACCAGTCATAACTTTGGTGATGGCTTTTCGAAAGCATTTGGTATCCAATATACAGATAAAGAAAATAAACTACAGTATGTTCATCAGACATCCTGGGGTATGTCTACTAGAATTATCGGTGCCATCATTATGGTTCACGGTGATGACAGCGGATTAGTACTTCCTCCAAGAATAGCACCTACCCAGGTGATGATTATCCCGATCAATCAGAATAAGGAAGGGGTAATGGAAGCTGCACTAA
Source organism: Clostridiales bacterium (assembly GCA_012519195.1). Taxonomy (GTDB): domain Bacteria; phylum Bacillota; class Clostridia; order Lachnospirales; family Lachnospiraceae; genus Mobilitalea. The sequence goes on from JAAYQP010000151.1 coordinate 16,422, forward strand.
ACTTAAAGGAGAAGTTATCGGAGTACAGAGTTAAAGTAGATTCCTCCGACAAGAGCCCTGGCTGGAAATTCAGTGAGCAAGAGATGCGTGGTATTCCGCTACGGGTTGAGATAGGTCCTAAGGATATTGAAGCAAATCAAGCTGTTATTGTAAGAAGAGATACTAGAGAGAAGATTATTGTATCCCTAGATGAGATCGCAACGAAGGTAGGAGAAACACTTGTAAAAATGCAATCCGATATGTTGGAGAGAGCTAGAAATCACAGAGATTCTCATACCTATATAGCTACCACCATGGAAGAGTTTGAGAAGACAGTTGCAGAAAAACCTGGATTTATCAAAGCTATGTGGTGCGGCGACGAAGCTTGTGAGAAGGAAATTAAGGACAAAACAGGAGCGACATCCCGCTGTATGCCTTTTGAGCAGGAGCATCTGGCCGATAACTGCGTCTGCTGTGGTAAGCCTGCTAAGACAATGGCTTATTGGGGAAAAGCATATTAAAATATATAATTTGATTTAAAATAAATGAAAAATGTTATTAAGTAATTTCTGATAGGAGGGTTCCCATGAAGATCCAAATTCCCGAAAAAGTAAATTATATTATTGATAAGCTTACCCAAAATGGTTACGAGGCATATGTTGTGGGGGGCTGTGTCCGGGATATGGTCTTAGGAAGGGTTCCCGAGGATTGGGATATAACAACCTCAGCTACTCCGGGGGAAGTAAAGCGGATCTTTCATAGAACGGTAGATACCGGAATAGTACACGGTACCGTTACGGTTCTTCTGGAGCAGGATCATTTTGAAGTAACCACCTACCGGCTGGATGGTATTTATGAAGACAATCGCCATCCCAAAGAGGTATCCTTTACTTCCAATCTCGCCGAGGATCTAAAGCGGAGAGACTTTACAATTAATGCAATGGCCTATAATGCTAAGGAAGGTTTCGTAGATCTTTTTGGTGGAATGGAGGATATAGAGAAAGGATTTATCCGATGTGTTGGAGTAGCGGAGGAAAGATTTGAAGAAGATGCCTTACGGATCCTACGGGCAGTACGTTTTTCTGCACAATTAAATTTTAAAATTGAAGCAAACACATTAGAAGCAATTAAGAAAAAGAAAGAACTTCTTCGCAATATCAGCGCTGAGCGAATTCGGGTGGAACTTACCAAGCTTTTGGTATCGGATCACCCGGATCGACTTCGATTACTATATGAAACAGGGATAACTGGCATTGTATTACCGGAATTTGATAAAGCAATGATTACCGAGCAAAAGAATATCCATCATATCTATACCGTAGGAGAACACACCATAAGAAGTGTATGTGAGGTAGCTGGTAAATCGGAAGAGAAGCTGTTTACTCCTAAGGAACGGACCATATTACGCTGGACTATGCTACTTCATGACATAGAAAAGCCGAATACCATTAGTATTGGTAAGGATGGACAGAACCATTTTTATGGTCATCAAGAAAAAGGAGCAATAACAGCGAAAACCATTCTTAAGAGATTAAAATTTGATAATGAAACCCTAAATGCAGTGGTTCATTTAATTCGGTGGCATGATTACCGTTTCACCTTAACTCCTACTGGAATGAGAAGGGCTACTTCTAAGATCGGTAAGGAATATATGGACTTGCTCTTTGAGGTTAATCGTGCTGATACTTCAGCTAAGAATCCACAGCTAAATGATGAAAAGTTCCAAACGCTTGAAGAAGCAAAAAGGATCTACTCAGATATTATTAACCAGCATCATTGTGTAACTTTAAAAGAATTGGATATCAACGGGAAGGAATTAATAGCGGCTGGTTTCAAACCCGGTAAAAAGCTAGGGGAACTTTTAGATACTTTGCTTAATATGGTTATAGAGGACCCTTCTTTGAATCGAAAGGATATCCTACTTGATATTGCTAAAAAAATTTAGCATATTCAAACCTTCGCAAGAATATTTTGTAGTAATCCAGCGAAACAGCATTTACATTAATGTAGAATAAGCAGGTTTTGGGAGAAATTGAAGATGAATTTTTTCCAAAACCTTTTTCATTCATGATTTCGCAAGTTATTACATAATATTAGTAAGACGGGTATATTCTTATGTTGGGAGGTTTGGCTGTGGAGGATAGAATTCAGGAAGCATTAAAAAAGTATCATCTTAAGATTTATAATATATATAGAGCCAGAGGTGCTTTTCTACTTGAAACGGATTGTGGATTAAAACTTTTTAAATGCTTCGAGGGGACTAGAAATCGTGCCCTTTTTGAAGATAAGGTGAAAGAGCATTTATATCGGATTGGCCATAATAATATAGATTTATTTGTCAGAACCATAGATAATGAAATCATAGCGGAGGATTCTGCAGGATATAAATACATTATGAAAAACTGGTTCTGGGGAGAAGAATGTAATCTAAAGGAGCTGTCACAGATTGAAGCGGCAGCAGCGAACCTTGCCAAGCTACATAATCTTTTAAGGGACGTTCCCTTTACGAAAGAGCAGATGGAATATAGTGTTTCTGATAATTTGTATGAAACATTTAATAAGCGAAACCGGGAGTTAAAACGAGTTCGAGCTTATATACGAGATAAAAGACAGAAAAATGAATTTGAAATATCTTATATGAATTACTATAAAGATTTTTATGAGCAAGGTTTATTGGCCACCAAACGGCTTGCTAGCTCATCCTATCCCAGTTTGATAAATGAAGCGGTTAAACACCGTATGGTTTGCCATGGAAATTATAATTATCATAATATCATCATGATCAAGAATAAGGCAGAAGCGATAAATAAGACCTATGTTCCACCGGGCTGGATTAATAAACACCCATTAACCATTACAGATTTAAATGAATGCGGAAAATCCATGATAGCAACAACAAATTTTGAGAAGGCACATATTGGGTTACAGATCACAGACTTATACCAGTTTATAAGAAAGGTAATGGAGAAAAATGATTGGGATATCCTTTATGGTAGTAACATCATAGAAGCCTATGATAGGGTTAAACCAATATCTAAAGGGGAATTAAATATGTTATATATATTACTTCTCTATCCTGAAAAATTCTGGAAAATAACAAATTACTATTATAATGGTAAGAAATCCTGGGTATCGACAAGAACGATTCAAAAGCTGAATAGCATAGGGGAACAAAACTGCAAGAAAGAGGTCTTTTTACAGAAGTTGGAAAGTATTCTCTAGGAACAATTATTTTGCAACCCCTAGATGTGGTAATGGTAATACAGGATAAGAAAATAGAAAAATTGAACATTCATCCTTGTAGAGAAAGAATCTAGGATTGTGGATTAGCTTAAGGATATGGTATACTAAGAAAGTAGTTTAAATAATAGGTACGATAGTGAAAAAGTAAGGGTACTATGATGAATATTCAAGAATCTAAGAAACAAAATAAAGTTAATATTCGGCCGATTACATACTTGCTCTTCGGCCTAACTTTCCTTACGATCATTTTATTGTCGATGATGTTTGGTAATCGAAAGGATGCGGTCTATTTAAGGACGGATAAGATTAATCAGGTAGATAATTTAGAAGATTCCGCTTTCCAAAGCAAGGAAGAAGAGATCCTTGCCCTTGTACATAATATTGATTTAAGCAAGCAGCAGATTACTTTATTTAATATTCATACGGGTCATATGTTGACCCTGTCCTATACTGGTGGAAGTAATATAACAGATAAGTATGGCCAGGTTACTACGATAGGACAAATCCCTGTAGGATCTATAGTGGAGGTAGGATATCTCGCAAGCATAGATAAATTGGTAAGCTTGCAAGTGTCAAACAAGGCCTGGGAATATGTCGATGTTAATAACCTTACAATTGATCCAAGCGCCAAGATAATGAAGATCGGATCGATGCAATATAAGTATACGGATAAGCTATTCATTCTAAACGGAGAAGACTTTATTACGGTAGAGCATCTTGCCAAACAAGATCAGTTGACAATTCGTGGATATGATCAAATTATCTGGTCAATTACCGTTACCAAGGGACATGGTACTGTAAGATTGGTGGATGTGGAAGCTTTTCTTGGAGGTAATGTAACGGTTGGCTATGAGGCTACGAAGGAGATAGAAGAGGATCTGGTAATTACTGTACGGGAAGGTAATTATAATCTTACCGTGGAAAATGGGGAATATAGTGCTACCAAAAATGTTACTATTTATCGAGATGAAGAAACCGTGGTTTCCTTAAGTGATATGGGCCCAATCGAAGAGGAAAAGAGTCGTATAACATTTGAGATCTCCCCCTTTGGTGCAGATCTATTCATTGATGGAGAATTAACCTCCTATGCAAATCCAGTGAGCCTAGCCTATGGAAAGCATGATATTCAAGTTTCCCTTGGAGGATATACTACCTATCGTGGGGTCTTGAATGTAAAAGAATTTGATCAAGTAATCAAAATAGGATTGCCTGAGACCTCAAGTAAAAAAGAGGTAAGTGTATCGGTTGAAGAAGATGATAACTCCGCTGATACTGAAGTTACGGAAATGAATATTTCACAAGTGGAAGTGGAAGTAGATTCAAATAAAGATTATATGATTGATGAGGATCATTTTATCTATGTTCAGTCACCAGAAGGTGCCTCGATTTACCTAAATGGTGCTTATATGGGGAAATCTCCTGTAGGCTTTGAAAAGCTTATTGGAAAGCATATTCTAACCCTTATTAAAGATGGATATTTAACGAAAAGTTATACCATAGAAGTGGAAGATGATGGGCTAGATCGCTATCTTACATATCCAGATTTAGTACCGATGGATTGATAAATGATATCCTGATTTTAACCACCCTTAGGGGTTGTAGGTTTCTGTCGTACAAGGAATGATTCTTTATAATTAAATCAAAACATGGAGCATTGTCACAATATGTGTCAATCGATTTTTAAGTCCCTCTCTTTTCAAACAAGCTTGTATAAGCTATAATGATTGTAAAATTATGGAAAAGAGAGGGGCTTTTTATGGTACAATATCTTATGGAAGAAAATATTATGATTTATATTTTTGCTGGGCTATGTGGCTTGGGATTTCTAACCCGATTCATCTTGAATTTGGTATATAATCGATTAGTACGGGAAACAGATAATATGGGAGCCACCAAAAATAAACAGTTAAAGCATATGAAATTAAAGTTTGAAACCTGCTATAAGTTAAAGATTGGTGTGAATAATGTGGATACATTTGTGGATAAGAACATATTAAAGTATAGATTTTGTGGATTTTTATTATCCACATGGGAGAATTTTGGTGGACAAGTTCTTTATCTAACCCTACTACTTGTGCCTGTAAGTGCGGTGTTTGGGGCTTTTTATGATTGTGAACAGGATACGATCTTATTAACGGGGGCTGTGGGTATCCTTGCAAGTGCAATTTTGATACTTGTGGATAAAAGTATTAATTTGTCGAATAAAAAGGTTTTAATTAAATTAGGCCTAGAAGATTACTTTGAGAATTTCTGTAAAGTAAGATTAGAGCAGGAAGCTTTCCATCCTGAGGAGTTAGAAAAATACCGTCGGGAGTATTTTGAGGCAATTGAAGCAAGTCAGCAGGTAAGTGCTACAGCAGTGAAATCAGAGCCCAAGGAGGAGTTGGATCGTAGAAGAGAGGCGAGACTTAGAAAAGAAGAAGAAAAACGCCTACAAGCACTAAAAAGGGCTGAAGAACAGAAGAGGTTAGAGGAAGCGCGACTGGAAGAAGAAAAAAGAAGGATGGAAGAAAGAAAACGGTTGGCTGCCAAACGAAGGGAAGAGGAGTTAAAGAAGCTAGAGGAAGAAAGGTTGGCTTTGGAGGCTAGAAAAGCGGAAGCAAAAAGAAAGGCAGAGGAAAGGCAGCAGCAAAAACTTCTCAGGCAACAAAAGAATGATGATAACATGAAGAAGCTATTACATAATTTGAATGATGATTTATTTGGAACCGATGATAAAGGCGATCTAGATTTATTAATAGATCCTATAGAAGAGATTGCTCCAGATCAGGAGCATATTGAACCAGTGCAGGCGCCTAAGATTTCTGAAAGTAAGAAAAAAGTAAAAAAAGTTAGTGCTCAGGAACAAAAACTTGTGGAGGATATTTTAAAAGAATTTTTTGCATAGAAACTCGATTTATATAGAATAATCATTGAATATAGAGTTTGTCTTTGTTAAAATAGAAGAAAATTGAAAATGAAAAGTGAGGTTATTCAACATGGCAAATAGGGTATCATTTGATTATTCTACAGCAAAAAATTTTATATCTCCTTCAGAAGTAGAAAAGGCAAAGGCCCTGGCGGAAGCAGCGAAAGCACAGCTTATAAACCGTACAGGTGCGGGAAATGACTACTTAGGATGGATTGACCTTCCTGTAAATTATGATAAAGAAGAGTTTGATCGTATAAAAAAGGCTGCAGCAAAGATTCAAAGTGATTCTGAGGTTCTGGTAGTTATCGGAATTGGTGGATCTTATCTTGGAGCTAGAGCTGCAATTGAATTTTTAAGACATAGCTTCTATAATTCTGTTTCAAAAGAAATTAGAAAAACACCAGAGATCTATTATTGTGGTAATAACATCAGTAGTACTTATATGAAGCACTTAATGGATGTTATTGGTGATCGAGATTTCTCAGTTAATGTTATAAGTAAATCTGGAACTACTACGGAACCTGCGATTGCATTCCGTATCTTTAAGAAGAAGCTAATTGAAAAGTATGGTAAGGAAAATGCAGCAAAGAGAATCTATGCTACTACGGACAAGGCAAAGGGTGCTCTTAAAAGTCTTGCTACCGCTGAAGGCTATGAAACTTTTGTTGTACCAGACGATGTAGGTGGCCGTTACTCCGTACTGACAGCCGTAGGTCTACTTCCGATCGCAGTAAGTGGTGCTGATATTACAAAGCTGATGGAAGGTGCAGCAAGTATGCGTGAGCATTGCTTAAATAGTTCCTATGAAGAGAATGATGCGATACAGTATGCTGTTGCAAGGAATATATTATTACACAAGGGAAAAAATATTGAAATACTAGTAAACTATGAACCGTCCCTCCATTATGTCTCCGAGTGGTGGAAACAGCTTTATGGAGAGAGTGAAGGCAAGGATCAAAAGGGAATCTATCCTGCATCCGTAGACTTCACAACGGATTTACACTCTATGGGACAATTTATACAGGACGGAACCCGGATTATGTTTGAAACGGTAATTAACCTCGAAAAATCCTCCGATGAAATTATTCTAGAGGCGGAAGAAGAGGATCTGGATGGATTAAATTATCTAGCTGGAAAAACCATGGATTTTGTTAACAAGAGTGCGATGAAGGGTACTTTACTTGCACATACGGATGGAAATGTTCCAAACTTTGTTGTAAATCTACCGGAACAAAATGAATTCTATTTAGGAGAGCTTTTCTATTTCTTCGAATTTGCTTGTGGAATCAGTGGTTATCTACTTGGAGTAAACCCTTTTGATCAACCAGGTGTAGAAAGCTATAAGAAGAATATGTTTGCTCTTCTTGGAAAACCAGGATTTGAAGCACAAAGAGAGGAATTATTAAAGAGATTATAGGAACTATAAGCAGCCGAATAATTTTTATCACAGGATTTGTCTGCTGTCACAGAAATAGCAACATGGGAGTATAATATATTAAAAGTAATTTAGGTAACGAGTGCGGTAGTTGGGATAGGGTACATATCTTTGATTATTCGCAACCGAATCCCCTTTTACCTCATGTTGAGTGTGAACAGATTACTGCCTTGATACCTTACCAGAAACATTCGGCTGCTTAACATAGATATGACAATCCGCCCCTTTTACGTAGGTAAGAGGGGCGGAATTGTTTGTGGAGGAAAAGGCTGGGTCCATATCCTAGCTTATATTGACTAATCTGCTTTTTGTGGATTTTATGGCATGATGGAAACATATTGGTACATTAGGATGAAGTGGCACATGCTTCCACCCATTACAAACAGATGAAAAATCTCATGGGAACCGAAATACTTAAACTTTTGATTAAAGATAGGAAATTTTAAAGCATAGATTATGCCACCTATAGTATAAATAATACCACCAGCTAACAACCATGCAAAACCAGCTGGAGGAAGGGAATTAATGAGCTGAGTAAAGGTCAAAATGCAAGTCCACCCCATTGCAATATAGACAATGGAAGAGAACCATTTTGGACAGTTCACCCAAAAGCCTGTAACTATAATACCGATAATCGCTAACACCCAGATGAATGTAAGAAGAGCTATTCCGGTGGTACCACCAAGTGCAATGACACAAATGGGGGTATAGGTACCGGCTATTAATACATAGATCATCATGTGATCGAACTTCTTTAGCCGCTGCGTCACCTTTTCCGAGCTCTTAATACTATGATAAACGGTGCTGGCCGTATATAAAAGAATCATACTTACAATAAAGATAGCCAATGATATAATATGAATAGGATCCGGATGAGAGGCTGCCTTAATTAATAATGGTGTTGCGGCAAGTAAAGCCATTAAAGTGCCAATAAAGTGAGTAATTGCACTCCCAGGGTCTTTCATTTTTTGTATAGACATGATTATTATCACTCCTTTTAAGTAATACTAAACTAGATAACAGCGAAACAAATTAAATACCCATGTCATAAAGTTAGTATTTGATTAATTGTTATGTAATATACATCACGAGGTGATGATATTCATCATCTAGTAATGGAAACTACATGATGTATAAATATATACTACAATATAATTCTTAAAAATGCAATACCAAAATATTATTTCCGATTCATAACAAATATGTTATAATATTCACGGTAGGCGGATTAATTCCTGCATATCAATGTACTTACTGAGCTTGTTCAAGTAAGTACATTGATATACAGGAATTAGCAGTGTGAGCAGCTTAATCCGCCGTAACGTAGTAATATCAGCGATGTTATTTTTCTAAAAAGCAATTTCAATCGATTAGGAGGGCTAAGAATGGATTTGTATGTGGGTGATATAATTAAGTTAAAAAAGCAGCATCCCTGTGGCAATAGTGAATGGGAAATTCTTAGAACCGGTATGGATTTTCGCCTGAAATGTCTTGGCTGCGGACATCAGGTTATGTTACCCAGAAAGCAGGTTGAAAAAAGTATCAGGCAGGTTAGAAAGTCAGAGTAGTTCAATGCAGCTTTGTATGGGTGTGATGAGGGTAGAGTTGTAAATTACATAAGAAAAGTAAAGGGGTTGGATTTTACAATGGAGATAATCAGGATACGAACTGATCAAGCGCGAGCTGGTATGGTTGTGGCAACGGATGTATACTCTTCTCAAAATCAATTAATTCTTACCAGAGGAACAATATTAAACGAAAAAATGATTACAAAGCTAAGGTTCTACCATATTTTCGGCCTTAATGTATTTCCGAAGAAGGAAGAAGTAAAAGAGGAATCTTATATTGATGCCTTGCGGAACACTCAAGAATTTAAGAAGTTTAATCGTACCTATGTTGAGACCATGAATAAGGTGGAAGGAACATTTAACGGAATTATCAGTGGTGATGAGCAAATTGAAATTGATCAGCTCTTGCAGGAGACGAATCGAATTCTTAAGGAGGCTCGTAACGGTGCCCATGTAATGGAGATGCTTCACGGTATACGTAACTATGATGATATGACCTATGTACATAGTGTGAATGTATCCCTGATTTGTAATATATTTGCGGGATGGTTAAAACTATCGCCGGAGGATACCGGAGCATTAACACTGGCAGGTCTGCTCCATGATATTGGTAAGATGATGATACCAAAAGAAATTCTTCGGAAATCTGGAAAGCTAACAGAGGATGAGTACGAAATTATAAAGTCTCATACCATAAAAGGGTTCCAGGCTTTAAAAGATCAGCCAATAGATATCAGAGTAAAATATGCTGCATTAATGCATCACGAAAGACAGGATGGCTCAGGATATCCGAATCATTTCCGTGGTAATCAAATCGAGGAGTTTGCAAAGATTATAGCAGTTGCTGATGTTTATGATGCAATGACATCCAATCGATCCTATCGAAAAGCATTCTGCCCATTTGAAGTTGTTGAAAAATTTGAACAGGAAGGCTTCTTAAAATATGATCCCAAGTATCTGATGGTATTTTTAGAACGTATCGTAGAATCCTACCTACATAATATTGTTCGACTCAGTGATGGACGGGAAGGAGAAGTTGTATTAATCAATAAATTAGCCTTATCCAAACCTATGGTTCGGGTAGGTGACACCTTTATAGACTTATCGAAAGAGCATAATTTGACCATTGAGGAAATAATTTAAAAAAATAGAAATGAATGTTCAGTAATAAAAATAGTTGCTTCTTACTTAGGAAATACTTGTCCAGTCATTTCGAACTGACATAAGGGATTTCTAAGATAAGAGGCAACTTTTTTAAGATCAATTCATAACCTAAAAAGGGTATGCTGGTAATAAGTTAAAATTAAAAATATATGTATTTAGATAAATATAAATTGAACTAGTAACATGTAGACCAAAGTACCACCTGCAATGCTTAGTAGAGTGCTATTTTTCCATAGATGTAATATGACAATGATTGCAATGCTAATTATTTCAGGGATACCATTGGGGGGATTCGTAAAAGAAATATCCTTAAGGCAATATATAACCAACATTCCAATGATCGTATAAGGAAGAATATCGGCCAAATACTTAATGTATTTTGGTATTTCCTTTTTTTCTGGGAATAAGAGAAAAGGGAGTGCTCTCGTCAGTATGGTCCCTAGGGAAATAATTGTGAAAAATAGGATTAGTTGTGTTCTTGTATAATTCATTCTAGTTTCCCCCCTAATATAGGTTTCTTTAATATTGTAACAAGAAATAATATCATTACCATGGCGGGAATTATAAAACTCGAGGCTCCAAAGAATACGCGGCAAATAATGGCACTAAGTATGCCAACAATTGCTGGAAGGTGGTTAGTCGTAGATTTCCATTGATTGATAAGGATAACTACAAATAATGCTGTGAGGACAAAATCTAAGCCCTTGGTGTTAAAGGTAACCATACTGCCTAGAATTCCTCCAAGTAAAGAACCCAAGATCCAGTAGATATGATCTAGGAGAGCTATAAAGAAGAGAAACCAATTACGATTCACTCCTTCTGGGGGATCGGTAGAGCATAAAATGGAGAAAGTCTCATCAGTCAAAGCAAATATAAGGTAAGGTTTCATTTTACCGGTACCCTGGAATTTTTTTAGCATAGAAATACCATAAAAAACATGCCTTGCGTTCACCATGATCGTTATAAGAAAAGCTCCTAAAGGATCAAAATTTGCAGCAAGCAAGGCCACCATGACAAATTGCATGGATCCCGCATAAATAAAAATACTAGCAATAAGAATCCAAAATAGAGAGAAGCCTTTACTGTCCATGAGAATACCGTAAGCGGTTCCCAGAACAAGGTATCCGGTGAATACCGGTATGGTATGTGGTACTGCAGCCTTTAAAGCTGCTCTAATCTGCTTCATGTTAAAACTCCTCTCCTCCTTAATGCCCGTTAAGGGATCCAAGTAAAACTGGTTGAAAATTCTCTGTATCAGCGCATACAAATCCACGGTATTCTACGACTATTTTTTCGAGTATTGGCTTCACATAAGAGAAATCCTCTTCCAATAGCTGTATGGCAAATATGGTTTGTATCTTGTGATTCTTTATAAATGTCAGATCCGAGGGATCGGAAAATGAAAGGTCCAAGGATTCAAAATCCACGGTATTGGCATTTGAAAACTCTAACTCTAGGACATCCATTTCATTCCAAACTTCAACCGTAATTCCATCGGTATTCTCTAACAATGTAGCAATATCCTTAGCTCGAATTTGTGAAGGGGTCATATAGATAAGATTAAGATATTTTTTAACCGGTTTCTGTTCCGTTTTTTTTCGCTTCTTTTTATTCGCCATATCTTGTTTTAAGCCTCCTTTGTAGGTGATTATCTTATATAATTGACCAAATTATATATGTTAAGCTGAATATGATCTTACGATAAGAATAGTAGCAGATTAATATTTATAAAGCTATAGTGATAAATTATATTATAATTGCTTGAAATATGCAATAATTCCATATTAAATTGAATATTTCATCAATCAAATACTAAATAATGATCTTATAATGGTAAATATTTAAAATAAATAATTGAAAACTAAAATCATATGTGTTATAGTAGTTATATAACAGACAATATATTGTTTAAAATATGAATGAAATACTATTGTAATAAGCCTTAAAGGAGGTAATCGCAATGAATATAAATAAGTTTACTCAGAATTCTATGCGGGCTGTTCAAAATTGTGAAAAACTAGCTTATGACTACAAACATCAGGAAATTGATGTGGAGCATCTGCTTTATAGCTTGCTGTCCTTAGAGGATAGTCTGATTAAAAAGCTATTGGAGAAAATGGAAATCCAAACGGAAGTGTTTTTAGCCCAAGTGGAAGGTTTATTAAGAAAACGTCCTAAAGTTTCGGGAGGACAGATTTATATTAGTAATGACCTGAATAAGATTTTAATCTATGCTGAGAATGAAGCGAAAGCCATGGGAGATTCCTATATTTCTGTGGAACATCTTTTCCTTAGCATGATAAAAAATGCTAATAAAGCTGTAAAAGAATTATTTCATGATTTTCGTATTTCCCGTAATGATTTCCTTAGGGTATTGCAAACGGTAAGAGGAAACCAGAATGTAGTCAGCGATAATCCCGAGGCTACCTATGACACTCTTGAAAAGTATGGTTATGATTTAGTAGCTAGAGCGAGGGAGCAGAAGCTGGATCCGGTAATTGGTCGTGATAGCGAGATTCGGAATGTGATTCGCATTCTATCAAGGAAAACAAAGAACAACCCAGTTTTAATTGGTGAACCTGGTGTTGGGAAAACGGCAGTTGTTGAAGGGCTGGCCCAGAGAATTGTACGGGGTGATGTTCCCCAGGCTTTGAAGGATAAAAAGCTATTTGCGCTAGATATGGGTGCTTTGGTAGCAGGGGCAAAGTATCGTGGGGAATTTGAGGAACGACTTAAAGCCGTACTTGCGGAAGTTAAGAAGAGTGATGGGCAGATTATCCTCTTTATTGATGAGTTGCATACCATTGTAGGAGCTGGTAAGACAGAAGGTTCTATGGATGCAGGAAATATGTTGAAACCCATGCTAGCCCGTGGCGAGTTACATTGCATTGGAGCCACAACCTTGAATGAGTACCGACTTTATATAGAGAAGGATGCCGCATTGGAGCGAAGGTTCCAGCCGGTTATGGTGGAAGAACCGACGGTTGAGGATACCATTTCCATTCTTCGTGGTCTTAAGGAACGCTATGAGGTCTTTCATGGAGTACAAATTACGGATGGAGCTTTGGTTAGCGCCGCTGTATTATCCAATCGCTATATCTCCGATCGCTTCCTACCGGATAAGGCGATTGATCTTGTTGATGAAGCCTGCGCTCTGATTAAGACGGAGCTAGACTCTATGCCGACAGAACTGGATGATCTAAAAAGAAAGATTATGCAATTAGAAATTGAAGAGGCTGCATTAAAAGGTGAGGATGACCGATTGAGTATGGAGCGGCTCAATGAAATCCAGAGGGATTTGGCTGAATTAAAAGAAAAATTTGCCGCTGGTAAGGCAAGATGGGATAGTGAGAAAGCTTCTGTTGAAAAAGTACAGGCACTGAGAAGTTCCCTTGAAGCTTTAAATAATGAAATTGAATTGGCAGAACGCAACTATGATTTGAATAAGGCAGCAGAATTAAAGTACGGAAGACTTCCAGAACTTCAAAGACAGTTGAAAGCAGAGGAAGAACGGTTAGAGCAGGATGAAAATATGCTGATTCATGAAAATGTCAGCGAAGAAGAAATTGCTAAAGTTGTATCTAGATGGACTGGAATCCCTGTAGCAAAGCTGACGGAAGGGGAAAGAAATAAGATCCTTCACTTAAGTGAGGAACTGCATAAACGGGTTGTTGGTCAAGATGAGGCAGTCTCCTTGGTCTCTGATGCAATCCTTCGTTCCAGAGCAGGAATCAAGGATCCTACAAAGCCAATTGGATCCTTCCTCTTCCTAGGTCCTACTGGTGTCGGCAAGACAGAATTGGCTAAGGCACTGGCGGAAAGTCTCTTTGATAATGAGCAGAACATCGTACGAATTGATATGAGCGAATATATGGAGAAGCATTCGGTAGCCAGATTAATTGGTGCCCCTCCCGGATATGTTGGTTTTGAAGAGGGTGGACAGTTGACAGAGGCAGTAAGACGCAAGCCCTATTCCGTTGTTCTTTTTGATGAGGTAGAGAAAGCTCACCCGGACGTATTTAATGTCCTCTTGCAGGTCTTAGATGATGGAAGAATTACAGATTCCCAGGGTAGAACCGTTGATTTTAAGAATACCATTATTATCATGACTTCGAATATAGGATCTAGATATCTTCTGGAGGGTATCGATGATGAGTGGGAAATTAGTGAGCGATGCAGGGAGCTTGTGATGAATGAGCTACATGGTAGTTTTCGTCCTGAGTTCCTCAATCGTTTGGATGAGATCATTCTATTTAAGCCTCTAACGAAGGAAAATATCAGCAATATAATGGATCTACTAATACAAGATTTAAATAGACGTTTGGCTGATCGGGAGATAAAGATTGCTCTAACAAAAGAGGCAAAAGACTTTATTGCTGATATGGCCTTCGATCCTTCCTATGGTGCAAGACCGCTAAAGCGCTACCTTCAGAAGCATGTTGAAACCTTAAGTGCAAGATTAATTTTAAGTGACCAGCTTCATGCAGAGGATAGGATATGGATTGATCTTATAGATGGCAATCTAACTGCTTCCGTAAGGAATCTACAGTCATAACCTATATTTCAGAATTATTTGCACTTTCAAATCATAGAATTAGATAAGTGATAAATCTATGGAGGTTATTATGAAGAGGCGAAGAATTACTGTTCTGCTTCTTATGATAGTCATTACAGTTATAGGATTAACCGGCTGTAAACGTGAGGATACAGATATTAAGAAAATTAAAGATCTAGAATTTACGGTAGTAGAGGATGCCGATTTACCCGGTGAACTAAAAGAGATTATTGATGAAAAAAAGGAAAATCCATTTAAGTTGTCCTATTCCAACAAGGATTATTTATACATTGTAGTTGGATATGGCAAACAAAATAGCGGTGGATATAGTATATCAGTAGATGAATTATATCTTACCAGCAATGCAATCTATATTGATACGAATTTGATAGGACCTTCGAAAGATGATCTGGTTGCTCAGGGTGTAACATATCCATATGTGGTTGTAAAAATTGAGTTCATAGATAAGAGAGTTGTATTTGAGTAACCGATCTTATCGTAATCAATTTAATACTTAGTATTTTTAAGGGCTTCATCATTTTGTACAGGTAGAGGAAAATGTGAAGCCCTTTCTTGGTTAGTATTTTATTCCTAGTCCATATATAAAAGAGAATTCTATTCATAGTCATTAAAATTTATAATTAGCATAAGATGGAATACAACAACATTTTGTTGATATGAATTACAATAAGGACTACATGTTGTAGAAGTAAAAAGTTTGGAAGATACAGCATTTTTAATTTAATTAGGTTTTATTTTTTTGTGCAAAATAGAAATATCGGATTGTGTAAGATAGGTAGCATGTGAAAATATTCCATAAATATGAACAAAAATACAGTCATTTACTATACATTTTTTTGAGAACAATGATATAATATAGATCGAATTGTCTGAAAATTTGTTGACAATTATTAAAATTTAATGCTATAATAGGTACGATGCATATAATTTGTAACAGAATTATTTAGAGGAATGTTAATAAATCCATAGTAGAGTTTCTCGCGATGGAGTTAGAAAACATGGCAAGGAGAAAATAATGATGAAGCAAAATGATGTAAACAAGGTACGAAATGCTGTTATAAGTCAAATGGGTAAA
The DNA here is from genome assembly GCA_012519195.1 of Clostridiales bacterium. GTDB lineage: Bacteria > Bacillota > Clostridia > Lachnospirales > Lachnospiraceae > Mobilitalea. The sequence continues at coordinate 32,373 of JAAYQP010000151.1, forward strand.
AAGGTTAAAGTTAGGATTAACAGAGGAAGACATAAAGTAGATGAGACCGTTGGAATAATTTCAGAAACCTACCCTAGCATCTTTTTAATTACAACACAGGATACGAAAGATATGCCTGCAAGGACCATATCCTATAGTTATACTGACGTACTGACGAAAGACGTGGAGCTAATCCTATGCAGATAAGCATGGGATCATGGATAAGAAATACAAAAGATAAAAAAGAGCGAATTTCAATGAAAAGAGTGAGCTAAACCATGAAACAAGTAATGGTTTTGCTCATTTTTTTATGTGTAAAAAGAGAATTTTTATATTGAAATCATAATTCTATTTTCCAATGAATAAGATATGACAGAGGCATCCATCGTATGTCCAAATTTAAGGAGGGATTCTAGTGGAGTTAATTAAAAAGAATATTCATATGAATAAATTAAAATGTAAGAGCACCCTGCAGCTTACATTGGACGATGACTTTAATGTTCCCGATATTAAACCGGACATTGATAAAATTATAAAAGAACAGGGTGAAATTAGAATTACAGATATCAAAGCCATGAATGGAAAACTTCTCGTTAAAGGTGCACTTGGTTTCAATGTGCTATATTTAAGCGGAGAAGACCAAAAACCAGTACATAATATTTCAGGTGAAATTCCTTTTGATGAAGTAATTAATATGGAACTTACCTGCGCCGACGATGATCCGATTGTAAAATGGGAATTGGAGGACTTATCTACAGGAACGATTAACTCCAGAAAACTGAGCGTTAAATCCATTGTACGCTTGAATGTAGCTGTAGAAGAACTATATGATGAAGAAACTGCGGTTATGGTAGAGGGACCTGAGGATGTTCAATACATCAATAAAAAAATAGAAATTACAGATATCAGTATTAATAAAAGGGATACCTTCCGTGTTAAGGATGAGCTTCTCCTACCGGCCAATAAAGCCAATATTTCTAGTATACTTTACCAGGATATCCATCTGAATAATGTAGAAGTAAGGTTGCTGGATGATAGATTTAGTATTAAAGGAGAAATTCCTGTATTCATATTATATACCAGTGAGGATGAGGAAAATCCGATTGAATACTATGAGACAGAGATTCCTTTTGGTGGAGTAATTGATTGCAGCGGATGTAGTGAGGATATGATTGAGGATATCACCTTCCGGATTGCCAGCAAGAATTTGGAGATAAAGCCAGACGATGATGGGGAAGAAAGAGCATTAGATCTTGAAGTTATTCTGGAAATGGAGATCAAGGTATATGAAATTGAGGAGCCTGAGATTCTTTGTGATGTTTACAGCCCATCCATGGAGATTACACCGATTACAAAAAATGCGATTTATGAGAACCTAGTTATTAAAAACAATAGTAAATACCGAATTGCAGATCGTATTAATGTACCAGAAAATCAGCCTAATATTCTACAAATCTGCCATGCCAATGGTGATATTAAAATTGATGAAATAATACCTGATGGAAATCAGCTACAGGTTGAGGGAGTTATTGAAGCTGATATCCTCTATATTTCTGAGGATGATAGTATTCCCTTGAATTCTATAAAGGGGGCAATTCCCTTTACCCAGACAATTGAAGTTAAGGGGATGAAGCCAGACAGTAACTATGAGATTAGACCGAACCTTGACCAGCTAAGTGTCATGATGCTTGATAGTGAAGAGATTGAAGTAAAGGCGACCATTAGTCTAAATACAATTGTTTTTGATAAAATAAGCGAGGAAATTATTACAGATATTGAAGTATCCAATATTGACCTTGAAAAATTACAAGCCATGCCTGGAATCATAGGATATGTTGTTAAGCCGGAAGATACTTTGTGGAAAATAGCCAAGAAATATTATACTACCGTGGATACTATTATGAGCATTAATGATATGGAAAATGATCGAATTCAACCAGGAGATAAACTAATTATAATGAAAAAGGTAGACGCTGTAATCTAATGAAAATTATTGAAACAGCCGAAATATAGAATAGATTAGTAAATTTTATCTCGACTTGGTTTTCCAAAGGATATTACCACTCAAAAGAGAAGGATAAGGAACGGAGGATAAGGTATGAATATAAGCAGGGTAACCCATATAGAAAAAACTTATCATAGGGATGAAGCTGTTAGAACTGCTGGGAAACAAAGCCAGGATGTTGAGAAACAATTAACAACATTCAATGAAAAGGCAGCAACTTATGAAAAAGAGGGTCTCGACGGTGATCAGAAAAAAGTATATCAAAGAGATGATGCTACCATTCAAAGATTGCAAGAGGATCTAGCAAGACGGGAGCAAAGCCTTCGGGATCTAGTACGAAAGATGTTGCTTAATCAAGGGCAGGCTTATCAAGAATCAATGGATATCTATGGCCTGCTACGTGAGGGCAAATTAAATGTAGATCCAGAGGCTGTGGAAAAGGCGCAGCGGGATATAGCAGAGGATGGATATTGGGGAGTAGAGCAGACCTCCGAACGTCTCGTATCCTTTGCGAAAGCACTCACGGGAGGGGATCCATCAAAAGCAGATGAGATGATGGAAGCTGTTAAGAAAGGTTTTGAACAGGCAACGAAAGCTTGGGGAGCAGAGCTTCCGGATATTTCAAAGAAGACCTTGGAAGAAACGATACGTAAGTTAGAGAATTGGAGAGATCAGGAAAATTAGTGTGTGATATTTAATCCATAAGTGGACCCTTTGTCACCATCGGTACTTAGGCCCCGGTAGATAGTTATATAAATCTATCTGCCGGGGCCTTATATACCGTTATGTGCGACAATCGAGCGAAAGTGTGTCTACATTGGATAAAAATAATACACTAGTATTTTGACATAGCTGTCCTATTCTTGAGTATAATTATTCATCTATCCTTTCTTCAGGAGTAAATGGTTTAACTAAGAATACTTGTCTACCAAAATCCGATTTCTTAAAATGTTCATAGGCATCTTGAGCTAGAGAGGGATTAGCATAGATACCAAATACCGTAGGGCCACTTCCACTCATAAGCGCAGTTAGGGCGCCTAATTCACACATCCTTTGTTTAATCTGTGATATTATGGGATATTTTGCGATTGTTACTGTCTCAAGCATATTATCCATGTGTTTTGTAAGTTCCTGTAGATTTCCTTTCTCGATAGCTTTTCGCATGCTAGTAATATCCGGATGCTTCATGTATGGCGTGAGCTTTAGATTAGTGTAAACATATTTTGTTGATACGCTGACATCTGGCTTTACTAGTAGAATATCACAATCCGGCATTGGATTTAAGGGTGTAAGAATTTCCCCGATTCCTTCGGATAGGGCAGTACCCATCATAATGCAATAGGGAACATCTGCTCCTAATTTGACACCCATCTTCATTAGATCCGCTGTGCTTAATCCTATTTGATATATTTTGTTTAATGCACAAAGGGTTGCCGCAGCGTCACTGCTTCCACCGGCTAATCCAGCTGCAACAGGAATGTTTTTTTCTAAGGTGATATTTACGCCCTCTCTTAGTTTGAAACGATCTCGGAACATCTGAGCAGCTCGGTAAACAATATTACGCCCATCCACAGGCAGATAGGGTAAATTGGATTCTACGTGGATACTCCTTGTAGGAGATTTGACAATGGTTATAAGATCATAAAGATCAACGGATTGCATAATCATCCGAAGATCATGGTAACCATCCTCTCTTCTTCTAAGTACATCAAGTCCAAGATTAATTTTTGCATAAGCTTTTGTTATCAGGGAATTCATAATACCTCCAATGGCTTCTACATTTTGTATCTTCATAAAAAAAGACCACTGATTCATGATTTACAATGGTCTGTTTTAGATTAATGATTAAAATATAATGGTATTTTAACACAGAAACCTAGGCATTACAATCAAAGTGGAATTTAATTATCCCAAAGCTTTTTCCATTCTTCCCAAAGTTTAAACTTAATCTTTACAGGAGCTTTATTCGCTTTTAAAGCCTCAAATTCTTCTTCTGTTAGAATATATTTCAGCTGTTCCCCTGAATTTTCATCGACAATGCTATAGGTCTCATCAACAAAACACAAAGGTGGAAACATAACACACCACCAATTCTTTCCCTTGGCATTTCCTATTTTGACCTGGAGAGCTTCATAGATTCCAGGAGGGAAAGAGTATTCTCCGTAGACTTTCAAAGGAAAGTAGCAGGGTTTTAGACTAACAGTAACCGGATAATGAAAGCCATTCTGTTCTATAATTGCCTTTGCCGTATTTTGAATAGAGGGAAGCTTAATAAGTAGGATTTTACGGGCATCCTCAATACTGGAAGCTTCCTTTAGATAGGGAGAAAGCTCCTTGACTAAGGCATCCTTCACTTCATGCTTTAGCTTCTGATCTTCTTCCTTATCACTATTTGCAATTACGTGAAAACGAATAATTTCTTCTGCTATTGTTGATTGTAATTCTTGATTTGCTGTGCTACCAGCTCGCTCAAAGCCCATGAATAATCCGGAGAACAGTAGGAGTAGTAGCAATAAAAAGCTGTGTATCTCCTTTCGATATCTTTTGTATTCTGTGTTACGATCAATCCCTATGCTTTTACTTAATTTCATAGCTTCTGTATGATTATGTATTCTATTCATGGCATTTTGATTCTTTAATTTTAAAAATTTCATTATAATACCCCCTTCCTATTAGTCAGAGTATCGCCCACTAATTTGTTTTTATTCCTATAAGGTCAATAATTTTATTATATTTTACAAAACATATCCTTACGGAGTAATGTTTACTAGATCTGTTTTATGTCAAGGTTAGGCAAAATCCAATCAGTAAAAATACTTGAACTTAGGTGGGTTTAATAGTACAATTAGGTAGCGCTCATAGTAGTAACGCATTGTTTATAAAATGGCAGCAGGAGGCATAGATATGTCAAGTAAAGCACCAATCGGGGTGTTTGATTCAGGGATCGGCGGATTAACCGTGGTGAAAGAGATTATGAATCAGATACCAGGAGAATCCATTATTTATTTTGGTGATACAGCGAGAGTTCCCTATGGAAGTAAATCACAGGAAACCATAATTACATACACAAGACAAATTGTAAGATTTCTAAAGGGAAAAGGAGTTAAGGCCATTGTCGTTGCCTGCAATACAGCCAGTGCTTTAGCCTTGGAAACAGTTAAGGCAGAAAATGAGCTACCGATGATTGGTGTAGTAAAACCAGGTGCTAAAGTAGCTGCCAATACGACTAGCAATGGTAGAATTGGTGTTATCGGTACAGAAGGAACCATTCATAGCGGAATCTATAAGGATTATGTGAAAAAAATAGATTCCCGGATAGAGGTTTATGGTAAGGCATGCCCGCTTTTGGTACCATTAGTCGAGGAAGGATTACTGGATGATCCGGTAACAAGAGAGATGGTTCGTAGATATACCAAGGATTTACTAGATCAGAATATTGATACCCTGGTACTGGGATGCACCCACTATCCTTTGTTGAGAAAAACGATACGCAAGGTTGTGGGAGATGAGATTGAGCTTGTAAATCCGGCTTATGAAACAGCTAGATCTCTAAAAGAAGTTCTTATCAATAATAAACTTGAGAATGATGAACTAATAAATGAAAATCATAAATTCTACGTAAGTGATGGGGCAGAGAAATTCAAGCGATTTGCTAAGACTATATTGCCCTGTGAGGTTATTGAAACGAAGGATGTTAATATAGAGAATTATTAAAGGTGGCAATATGACAAGGGAAGTTAAAGTAATAATGGAAGGAGTTACATCTGGGGTTGAAGAGGATAGAATAACGGTTAAAACCGAAGGCTTATATGATTATCGCAACGGTAAACATTTTATCCGTTTTGAAGAGTCCCTGGAAGGAACGAACCAAATAACAAATAATATATTAAAGATTAGTCAGCATCAAGTCCATCTTATAAAGAAAGGTGCGATGAATACAACAATGATCTTTGATCTTAAGGAGGATTCTCAGATTACCTATCAGACACCCTATGGTGGTTTAGTGTTTCAGGTTAATACTAAGGAGCTAGTCGTAAAGGAATATCTTAATGAGATTCAAGTAAATCTAAACTATGCTCTTTTTTCCAATGGAAAACACCTTTCTGATAACCAAACAAGGATTGAAATAAGATCAAAATAAAGATAGTATGAAAGCAGATAGAGAAAAGGAAGGATAAATCAGCAAAGTGATTTATCCTTCCTTTCTGCTTATAAAACCGTCTTCATCGATCTTGATATCAAAAGATATTTCTTCCATGTATTTAAAATAAGATTGCCGTTCTTTTCCATCCGTAATAATATAGGTATAAGTATCCTTGTTCATAACAGGTACAATCTGAGCATTTATTGTGCCATCGGGATCAATATATACTTTAAGGAAACCAGATTCCCGGGTTGAGCTATTAAACCAAAAGTTACCTAAGCTATAAGCAATCGGTTTTCCCTTGTATATCTCAAATCCCTGCATAACGTGGGGGTGGCATCCGATAACGATATCAGCACCGGCATCAATATATTGTCTGGCAAAATTCTTCTGATAATTTTCAGGATAGTTATTTTTTTCAACACCCCAATGAACATAAACAACTACAAAATCACTATTTTCCGATGCTTTTTCAATTGCCTTAATCAACGGAGTGGGATCATAAGTACCAACCATACCGGGAGAATCTTCTTTGGCATACCAATCCATGGCAAAGATGACACGGGAGGATGCAAGATAGGCAATCTTTTTATCTCCAATTGTATAGTAGACCGGGGCTTCTGCCCTTGCTAAATTCTCACCGGCTCCGACATAGTCAATTCCGGCTTCCTCCAGGGTGGTGAAGGTGTCCATAAGGGCATCAACGCCATAATCCAGAGCATGATTATTAGCCAGAGATACGATATCGACACCCATTTCATGCAGGATATTGACACGACTAGGATCTGCCCGAAAGGTATAGGATTTATTTGGTGTTTTCTTACCTCTGGTACTGTAGGCAAATTCATTATTTAACATCATGATATCTACGGCCTTCATTTCTTCGACCAGATCAGCAGATAGACCCCCAAGGATTCCCTTCTTCTCTCTGTCATATTTGGCTACCGGATGGGAATTTTCATCAAAATTAACATCGCCAGCAAACCCTAGGAGAATCGGCTTCTTCTGCAGGTCATTTAATTCTGCTTCTTTTCCATCCTCTGGGTTCGGATGTTTAATTTCCTCTTTTGCATATTCGGAATCATTATCTATACCAGAATTCGTTTGTTCTTCTGTGCTGCTGTTATCCGTATTGCTTATGGTATCTTCCTTAGCTTCACTGCCTTGTTCTTCTGTTTCACTATTAAGATCCTTTTCCTTTTGTGCATGATCTGCATTATCATCTGTATTATCAACCACTTGTTCCTCTTTATTACTTATCTTGCTATCCAGAAGATCTCTTTTATTTTGTATTTTAAATGCATATATCAATAGTCCACATAGAAATACCAGGGATAGCACACAGATCAGGGTAAGCAATAATAGATTTTTCCTTTTCATCATAGATTACGGCCCGTCATCATTGGATTCAATGGAATGACCGTATACCTCCTTCCAATAAAAAACTCTTACCTTTATAACAATTATGCCATTAAGGTAAGAGGGTTATGATTTTTTATTTATCTTTTTTAAACTTACTGCCAAGTTTTTTAAAGAAACCTTGCTTTTCCTTCTTTGTTTCTAAATTGCTTCTTAAGCCCCTTACATTCATGATGTAAATACCACTTACGACCGCTTTTACTTCTTTTTTAACAGGTATAATATCAAATACCTTAGCATCACAGATCAAGGACATAACCTTTGGTCCGATTTTAGCTTTAACGATGGGGACTTTTGAACCTCTCATATACTTCGGAGTCTGTTCCAATACAATTTTTGGAAGGTTGGCATCCTTCAACTTCATTTTCTTTTTATCGATAACTAATAAGGAAACAGTTTGTGCAGCAGCTTTCATCTGAGCTTCTGATTCTTCCTGCTTCTTTTGAAGTTTTTTTCCTACAAAATATAATGCAACAAAGACTGCAACTACGATAACGGCTATAATGATTAAAGCTATTGTCAAATTATTCATGAATTATGTACCTCCCAAATTGTACGTTTTAATCATGTCCCAGTTAAGGGCAACGTTAATTGTAACATTTTTTTATTAAAAAATAAATAGTAAATTAAAAAATATAGGGAATTCCGTTCGACATTTTATATTAAGGAAGCATTCTTCTCTAAGGTTTTGCGGATAATTTCTTGAATATGGGTATTTATAGATCTTAATTGATCCCTGTCTAGATCCTTGGGATAGACTGGTTTCCCGTATTCTATGACAACATGTGCTTTTCGTATCCAAGGTTGATGGTTCTCAAAGATTTCATCCGTATTCGATATGGAGACTGGAATAATTGCGCAACCTGTCTTTTCTGCAACTTTAAAGCTACCTGCCTTAAATGGTAGCATTTCTTTACCCTGATTACGGGTACCCTCTGGGGATATAAATACGGAATATCCCTCCTTAACCTGTTCAATTGCCTTTAAAATGACCTTCATTCCCTGGCGTACGTCATCCCGATCAAGAAATAAACATTGCAAAAAGCCCATCCATGTTCTTAAGAAGGGTACCTTTTTAATCTCCTTCTTAGCCATAAAACCAGTTAAAGTAGGGACGGTTACATAGGAAACAAGAACATCAAAATAACTTCTATGATTTGCTATATATAAAACCGCCTCGTCTTTTGGAACATTCTCTATTCCAATGGCTGTGATTTTAACACCACTCAAAAAAAGTATTATTCGAAAAGCAGCAACCACAATTTTCTGGGAGCTAGCTACCATTGCACGACGGTTAAATTTGCCGATTAGGTATTCTACTAAAAATAAAGGAATACTCAGGATAAAAAATAAGATTAAAAATAGGATTACTAAAATTAAACGCATAGGAACCTCCGTTTTCTTTCGCAGGCAGATCCGCTTGCTTGAATCAAGAAGAGATTTTTTTCTTTATTATATTATTATAAGATCATGAACAAAAAATGCGTTCATAATCAATTCGCTTCGCTCGGATATTGTAAGCAAGCTTGCTTATCCTCACTAGGCTATATTATATCATAATAATTGAAAAAAATCTCTCGTAATATTTGAATTAATAAATTTTGTTTATTCTGGAGTTGATGATGGCTCTTGGGGAAGAGGATTTTGAAGATTACCCTTTATATTGGCATCTTCTAAGCCTTTCTCGGGGGCTAGATCATCCTCAGGGATATCCTCTATTTCATCTGAATTTTCCACAGTATCCTCTTCGGAATCCCCTGAATTCTCAAGGTCAGGATTTTCGCTATTCTCATCCGAAGGATCTTCCTCCTTCTCTATATCATCCTTATTGTCATTTTTGTCAGGTTTCTCTGAAGTGTTATCCTTACCATTTTCTCCTTTATCCTTGTTAGGCTTATCCTTATTACCCTGATTGTCTGGCTTATCGGAAGTATCCGACTTTCCGCCCTTGTCCTTATCTTTATCCTTACCTTTATCTTTGTCTTTATCCTTGATTTTATCCTTGTCTTTATCATCCTCGGTAAGTTCATCATCCTCTAAATCGATAGGATTACCATTTTCATCAAGCGGAACCTCACCATTTAATAATGCTTCTTCATCCAGTAAAGCTTTATCATCCTCATCAGGTGTTTTTGTAATGATTGGAGGACGATAATTAATAAGCTCTGCATACTTGGCCTCAAAATCAAAGCCCTCACTTGGTGTATAGTTATAATACTCATCTAAAGTTAAATTATTATCATAAAGATAGGTAGCGAGGTCTTTCCCAACATAGCGGATATGCCAGGGTTCGTAAGCATAACCGGTTACATGGAGTTTTTCCTTGGGATATCTTATAATATAGCCAAATTTATGGGCATTATTGGCAACCCAGGTACCTTCTTTGGTATTGGCAAAGCTGTCAATTAACCGATAACCAAGGGATTTAATTGAGATATCAATTGCTAGTCCAGTTTGATGTTCACTAGTACCTGGAACAGCAGAATATAAAAGGGTATGTGTTTTCCCCTTTTTAACAATATTATTGAGGAATATCTTTTTTTGACGTTCGTAGGACCGGAAAGCGGAGACGCCATAGAGGGTATAACCATCCTGGGCAGCTGCGTTGAATAAATCCTCTAGAGCTTTTGCAGCTTCCGGGTGCATTAACATACGTTCATCATAATATTTTAGGTTAAATAATACATTGGGTACGACCATATCCTTTGGTTTATAATCCCTAGGTAAGTTGTACTCTTTGTTAATAAACACGGTTATACTATTAGGATCGGTATCTATTTCCGTTGCAGGGATAAAGACGGTTGAAACTTCTTCCTGATCTTTTTCTTTATGTCCCAATTCCTCTAGCTCACCATTCTTTTCAGGTGGCGTATATGTATAATCAATTGAACCTGGAGTAACGATAGATGATGTCTCAATTTCGGAGGCATTCAGATGCGTCTTGTTACCAGGGGGAGAAATAAAACTGACAACCATTATGCCAATTAATGAGAAGGATAGTACGGCGGTCAGAATTATTAAAACTTTTCTCATTTTAACTATTTGCCTCCTTTCCATTATGAACCAATATATTAAGTTGAAAACTAGGAAAAGCACTCTGTTGCAAATCCATGAAAATAGTGACAGTTATACAAGCAAACTTGAAACTGTCCTAATTTCATGGACGAATCTACTTATCATGAATATTATAATCCTTTTCAAGAGAAAAAACTAGTATCCTGTAGAAAAAATGTATGGTAAATATTAACCCTTACTTGTGGGTTTTAGAGGCATAGCTATTTAAAAGGTTGGTTTTTAATTGATAAAGCTTTTGGGATAGGTCTACATATACATTATGGGGATTTACTAGTCGTCTCGCTTCATCCCATAGGGTCTCCTGCTCTTTTTTACAGTAATCCCTGATTTCCATAACGGAAGGGGACTGGTATACACATTTACCGTTTTTAAAAATTGGTACAAGAAGTTCTCTTAATGTATAGCTACCTGCTTCTAGGTAGGTCTTTTTCCATGTGGCTAAAGGATCGAAGAGTAAAAGTGGTTCATTTTCCGTAAACTCTTCCTCTTCCAAGGTGATTAGATCGGCCTTGACCTTTCCACTATCTTTTTCATAAACACGATAGATCTTTTTGTTGCCTGGATTGGTAACCTTCCAAGGGTTGTCAGATAACTTGATCTTAGGAAGGAATTCGCCATCCTTTAAAATAGCTGACAATTTATATACCCCACCAAAGGACGGATTGTCCTCTGAAGTGATTAGTCTGGTACCAACACCCCAAGAATCAATCTTAGCACCCTGGGCCACCATGCTATCTATTAAGTATTCATCAAGATCACTGGAAGCTGTAATTGTGGCATTTGGGAAACCAGCAGCATCCAACATCTTTCTAGCTTTTTTTGAAAGATATGCAAGATCCCCACTATCTAGGCGGATACCATACTTTTCAGGCATTTTACCTTTCTCTTTAAGTTCCCGAAATACTTTAATCGCATTCGGAACTCCGGAACGGAGAGTATCGTAGGTATCAACCAAAAGAGTTGTATTTTTCGGATAAAGCTCAGCATAATGGCGGAAAGCTGTAAGCTCATCTTCAAAGCTCATAATCCAGCTGTGTGCATGGGTACCTAAAGCTGGAACATCAAACATCTTCGCTGTTAATAGATTACTGGTTCCAATACAACCACCAATGACAGCGGCTCTTGCTCCTAAGGTACCGGCGTCTGGTCCTTGCGCTCGCCTAAGGCCAAATTCCATAACTGGTCCACCCTTTGCCGCATAAACTACACGGGAAGCCTTTGTAGCAATAAGGCTTTGGTGGTTAAGAATATTTAATAAAGCGGTTTCAATAAATTGTGCTTCCATAATGGGAGCGATAACCTTTACGATCGGCTCCATTGGGAAGATTACGGTTCCTTCTGGAATCGCATAGATATCCCCGCTAAATCGGAACTCACGAAGATAGTCTAAAAAATTTTCATCAAATATCTCTAGACTTCTAAGATATTCAATATCATCTGCCGTAAAATGCAAATTTTTTATATATTCTATAACCTGCTCTAATCCGGCACAAATCGCATAGCCACCCTTACAGGGATTATCACGATAGAACACATCAAAGATAACAGTGCTATTATTATCGTTGTTAAAATATCCTTGCATCATGGTTAATTCATAAAAATCGGTTAATAAGGTTAAATTTCGTGTACTCATAGGAATCTCCTTGCCTTAAAAGTAAATTAATGTGGATCTTTTTATCTATATCTATTAATTCTAATAGAAATTCTAATATAATAGACTGACCTTGATAAATATTATACACTATATATCTTTTTTATATCGCGAATTCTTTTCCTATCGTTGATCGCCTCATTCAATCAAAAAGATATACCAGATTGAAAAATAAGTCAAGCAATAAAACTATTGACATTTAACGGGTTTTATACTATTATAACTTGATATAAATAGGTTATAATTAATATAGATTATAATCATATGATACAATAGTAATATCTAATAAAATAAGTGATAAAAACGTTGACGGAGAGAGTAAGCATTTTGCAAAAATTTCAGCGAGCTGGTGATAGTGTAAGTCCAGTATGAGTAGCGAATGTCTGAAAATCACTCCCTAGTTGCAAGGCCCAAAGGTATAATTCGATTATACCTAGTAGGTTAAGCCGGTATCTACCGTTATATAGATAATGTATGAATGCCTTTTAAGGCAGAGTATGTGAAACAGGTGGTTAAATGAAAGCGTAAGCTCTCATCCTTTTTCGGATGAGAGCTTTTTTATTGAAATAGGAAATTGAGATAGGAAAGTACGCCCTATTCAATAAAAAATGCTCTTATGTGAAGTAAGTTCACATTGGGATGATGCACTTGCACTGTAAAATTTTATTATACTCAAAAATAAAAATATATTGAGGAGGATTGTTATGTACGATAAAGTATCTACGGATCTGAACTTTGTCGAGAGAGAGAAAGAGGTTCTGGAATTTTGGAAAGAACATCAAATCTTTGAAGCGAGCCGGGAAGAAAGAAAGAATGGCGAAACTTTTACCTTCTATGATGGACCGCCAACGGCCAATGGAAAACCGCATATTGGTCACGTATTAACAAGAGTTATCAAAGATATTATTCCTAGATACCGGACAATGAAGGGCTATAACGTACTTCGTAAAGCTGGATGGGATACCCATGGACTTCCGGTAGAGCTGGAAGTAGAAAAGAAACTGGGTCTTGACGGTAAGGAGCAAATTGAGGAATACGGTTTAGCACCATTTATCCAGGAATGTAAGGAAAGTGTATGGAAATATAAAGGTATGTGGGAGGATTTCTCCAATACCGTTGGATACTGGGTTGATATGGACGATCCCTATGTTACCTATGAGAATAACTTTATCGAATCTGTTTGGTGGTCTTTAAAGCAAATCTGGGATAAGGATCTTCTATACAAGGGTTTTAAGATTGTTCCTTATTGTCCAAGATGTGGAACACCACTTTCCAGTCATGAGGTTGCACAAGGATATAAGGATGTAAAAGAAAAATCTGCGATTGCTAAATTCCGTGTAAAAGGAACAGAGAACGAATACATTCTTGCATGGACTACGACTCCCTGGACCCTACCGTCCAACGTGGCACTCTGCGTTAATCCAGAGGAAACCTATGTTAAAGTTAGAGTTCAAGTGGATGCCCGTGGTAATGTACTAAAGAAAGAGAGCGGATGCTCTTGTGATCATGACCATGGACATGAGCATAAGACAGAACAGATGGCTGTAGGAACGGAAGAATACATTCTTGCAGAAGCCCTTCTTAATGTGATAGAAGGGGATTATGAGCTGGTAGAGACCTATACTGGTAAAGATCTAGAATATACCGAATATGAACCTTTATTTGATTATGCAGTTACCGATAAGAAAGCATATTTCGTTACTTGTGATAGCTATGTAACCTTAACCGATGGTACCGGTGTTGTTCATATTGCACCTGCATTTGGTGAGGATGACTCAAGAATTGGTAGAGATTACGATCTTCCATTCGTTCAATTAATCGATTCTAAGGGTGAATTTAAACCGGAAGCAACGGACTTTGCAGGAATGTTCTGTAAAGAGGCAGATGAACCAGTTATGAAAATGTTAGCTGAAAAAGGGTTGTTATTCAAGGTACTTAAATATGAGCATAGTTACCCATTCTGCTGGCGTTGCGATACACCATTGATCTACTATGCACGAGATACCTGGTTTATTAAAATGACAGCAGTTCGCGACGACCTAATTCGTAACAATAATACGATCAACTGGTTGCCAGAAAGTATTGGGCAAGGCCGCTTTGGTGACTGGATTAAAAATGTTCAGGACTGGGGTATTTCCCGTGACCGCTACTGGGGAACACCACTCCCAATTTGGGAATGTGAGGACGGCCACCGCCATTGTATCGGAAGTATCGAGGAACTAAAGTCCATGTCTGATAATTGTCCAGATGATATCGAGTTACATCGTCCATTTATTGATGATGTAACCATTAAATGTCCTGAGTGTGGTAAGGAAATGACCCGTGTAACACCAGTTATTGACTGCTGGTATGATTCCGGTTCCATGCCTTTTGCTCAATGGCACTATCCATTCGAGAATAAGGAAATGTTCGAAGAAAACTTCCCTGCTGATTTCATCAGTGAAGCGGTTGACCAAACGAGAGGATGGTTTTATTCTCTATTGGCGATTTCCACATTGATCTTCGATAAGTCTTCCTTTAAGAACTGTATTGTTCTAGGTCATGTACAGGATGAGAATGGTCAAAAGATGTCAAAGTCTAAGGGAAATGCAGTGGATCCTTTCGAGGCTTTGGAAAAACACGGTGCAGATGCAATCCGTTGGTATTTCTGTACGAACTCGGCCCTCTGGTTGCCAAATCGTTTCCATGATAAGGCGGTTACGGAAGGACAGCGTAAATTCATGGGTACCCTCTGGAATACCTATGCCTTCTTCGTCCTATATGCTAATATTGATGGATTTGATGCTACCAAATATACATTGGAATATGATAAACTCCCGGTAATGGATAAATGGTTACTCTCCAAATTAAATACCTTAATTAAGTCCGTTGATAAGCACTTAGAAAATTATCAAATTACAGAAGGTGCTAAGTTGTTAGGCAATTTTGTCGATGAGCTAAGTAATTGGTATGTTAGAAGAAATCGGGAACGTTTCTGGGCAAAGGGTATGCCTCAGGATAAGATTAATGCTTATATGACCTTATATACCACCCTTGTAAATGTAGCTAAGGTAGCGGCTCCGTATATTCCATTTATGACGGAGGAAATCTATCAGAATCTCGTAGTAAATATTAATAAGAATGCTCCAAAGAGTATCCATCTTTGCTTATATCCTAGCTATGATGAGACTTATATTGATACTGAACTAGAGAAGAACATGGAGGAAGTTCTAGAGGTAGTGGTGCTGGGTCGTGCCTGCAGAAATACTGCCAATATTAAGAACCGTCAACCGATTGGTAAGATGTATGTAAAAGCAGATGAGAATTTATCAGAATTCTTTATGGATATCATTGCTGATGA
The DNA here is from genome assembly GCA_012519195.1 of Clostridiales bacterium. Classification (GTDB taxonomy): domain Bacteria; phylum Bacillota; class Clostridia; order Lachnospirales; family Lachnospiraceae; genus Mobilitalea. The sequence goes on from JAAYQP010000151.1 coordinate 47,986, forward strand.
GCTAAACGTAAAGGAAGTTATATTTACCGATGATGTGAGAGATTTTACTTCCTACAGCTTTAAACCGCAATTAAAGACTCTTGGACCGAAATTTGGTAAGCAGATTGGTGCAATTCGTAAAATTTTATCAGAGTTAAACGGTAATGAAGCAATGGACGAAATTAACGCTACTGGTCAGCTAAAAATTAATTTAGATGGTGTAGAAACAGCCTTAGATAAGGAAGATCTACTGATCGAAGCAGCTCAAGCGGAAGGGTTTGTATCCGACTCAAATCGTGGTATAACCGTAGTCCTTGATACTAATCTAACGGAGGAACTGATTGAAGAAGGCTTCGTTAGGGAAATCATTAGTAAGATTCAAACCATGCGTAAGGACGCAGGTTTTGAGGTAATGGATCAGATTCTTGTAACCCAAAGCGGTAACGATAGAATTAAATCTATTATGGAACGCAACGCACAGGAGATTAAAAATGAGGTCTTAGCAAAAGAGTTACTCTTTGATACCACGCAAGGATTTACTAAGGAATGGAGCTTGAATGGAGAAGAGGTAATCCTTGGTGTAGAGAAGTTGTAATCATAAGGGAATTAAGTTAATAAAGTAATCGATGGGAGGATCAAATAGATGATCCTCCCAGTCAGGGGTAGATGGCAATCGGACAAATCTAGGATTTGTTCCTTTGGCTATCTACCCTTTTCTTTACCCTTCTTAAGGTAAAACATCAATTACCTTTACAAGGATTATGGGATATAATATAATTATATTAATAATATTTCCAGTGTTTTTAAGTAATCCATAGGACTTGCGAAACTCTACCATTAAATCAATTTTGCCGGTTTCGCAATGATCTAGCTACCTCTAGTTTTTTTCCGTAGGAATGAGAAAGGATGGGAGATTTATGAAGTTAATATATGCAATTGTTCGTAATAATGATAGTGCCCAAGTAACGGAAACATTGAATAAGAAAGGGTTTTATGTTACTAAGATGGCTTCCACCGGGGGCTTCTTAAGGGAAGGAAATACAACCTTATTAATTGGTACAGATGAGGATAAGGTGGATGAGGTAATAGAGATTGTGAAAAGGGAATGTGGCCCTAGGCAGCAATTATATTTAAATAATATTACGCCCGGGGATTATGGGGCAATGAATTCCGTTGTAAACGTAGGAGGAGCAACTATTTTTGTAATGGATGTAGAGCGATTTGAAAAGATTTGATAAACAATCCGTTCCTTTTCTCCGATCAAATTATCATTTCGTGAAATCTTTATGAAATACAGGATTCTACTTTTCTTTTGATCGAAAATATGATATAAAGGGATAAGCGGTTTAAAATTGATTGAATTGGGTTTGGTAATTTCTGATTCAAAAAGAGGAAAGGAATAGCAGAATGAAAAAGAGAACAATTATGTTAGTAATGGGACTTAGCATTGTAATGCTAGCTGGCGGATGTAGTAAGAATTCCGCAAATGAGGGGAATACAGATAACAAAGTGACAGAGACAGCGGATGATAAAGATGAGACGAATACATCAGATACAACGAATGGTATAACAACTGTTACCAAGGAAGATTATAAGGTTAGTGATTATATAACTTTAGGAAAATATAAAGGTGTAGAAGTAACAATTGAAAAGCAGGAAGTAACAGATCAGGATGTTGACGCTGCAATTCAAATGGAATTAGAGTATAATGCGAAAGAGGAAGAGATAACAGATAGAAAAACCGTAGAAGACGGTGATATTGTTAATATCGATTATGAGGGATTTAAGGATGGAGTTGCTTTTGAAGGCGGTAAAGATGAAGGTGCAGATCTAGAGATTGGTTCTAATTCATTTATTCCTGGATTTGAAGAGGGATTAATTGGCGCTACTGTAGGAGAGCAGGTGGATCTGAATCTTACATTCCCTGAAAACTATCATGCAGAGGATCTTGCAGGACAGGATGTTGTTTTTAAAGTTACTGTAAATTCTATTAAAAGGCTGGTTGTACCTGAGTTAGACGAGAATTATGTAAAGGAAAATACGGAATTTGAAACTGTAGATGCCTACAGACAAAATATTCGTGAATCCCTTGAAAAAGAGATCGAAGCTGAAAAGGAGCAGGAGAAACTGCAAAGTGTAATCCAGGCAATTATTGATGGTTCGGAAATTAAATCCTATCCTGAGAATCTACTTGAATTCTATAAGGCAGATTTTAAGAATTATTATATACAATACGCTTCTTATTTTGGAATGGATTTTGCTAACTTTTTAGCAACATCAGGAGTGACAGAGGAAGAATTTGAGGCAGAGGCACTAAAATTTGCAGAAGCTATGGCATCTCAGGAATTAGTTTTGAATTCAATTATTGATACAGAGGATATCGAGCTTACCGAGGAAGAATACCAAGATGGGCTAACAAAAATGGCCAGTGACTATGGTTATCCATCCAGTGAAGAACTATTAGCTGTATTTACAGAAAAGCAAGTAAAAGAAGCTTTACTTTGGCAGAAAGCCATGGATCTTGTAGTAGCAGAGGCAATCGAATTATAAACTTGACAAGTAAAATTGTGGATGCTATACTACGAAAGATATCTGCTTCATAAAAGTAAAATGAAAATGTAAAATATTTGATTGTATGGGAGTTTACTCTTGATACAGGAATAAATTTTATATCGATAAATTTTAATGAATCAGCTCTTGGTCATAATGGACTAAGAGCTTTTTTGTGGAGTAGTCAAATGGTGCATTTTGATAATTCCTTAGATGATTATGGTTACATACTAAGTATAAGGATAGGGAATTATATGAAATAAATGAAGAACTATAGATAGAGAAAGGAATTAAATATGCAAGTAACAAAATTTGAAGAACTAGAGTTAAGTAGCCAGATTCTCCGAGCAGTGGAGGATATGGGTTTTGAGGAAATGTCACCGATACAGGCAAAGGCAATCCCTAGTTTACTAGAAGGAAAGGATATCGTTGGACAAGCACAGACAGGAACAGGTAAGACTGCAGCATTTGGAATACCTCTGCTAGAAAAAGTGGATCCAAAAAATAAATCCATACAGGCACTTGTATTATGCCCTACGAGAGAGCTAGCAATCCAGGTTGCAGAGGAATTTCGTAAGCTGGGAAAATATATGCATGGCATTAAGATCCTTCCGGTTTATGGGGGACAGGAAATTTCAAAGCAGATTCGCTCGATAAAATCCGGTATCCAGATAATAATCGGAACTCCTGGTAGGGTTATGGATCATATGCGCAGGAAAACAATTAAATTAGATGGGATTAAAATGATTGTTCTAGATGAGGCAGATGAAATGCTCAATATGGGATTTCGGGAGGATATTGAAACAATTCTCAGCCAAATTTCAACAGAACGACAGACGGTTATGTTTTCCGCAACAATGCCGGGTCCTATTCTTGATATCGCAAAAACCTATCAAAAGAATCCATCTATAATTAAGGTTGTGAAGAAAGAACTTACAGTACCTAAAATTGAGCAATATTATTATGAGGTTACTCCGAAAAACAAAGAGGAAGTGCTTTCCCGCTTACTTGATATCTATAATCCAAAACTATCTCTTGTCTTTTGCAATACCAAAAAGAAGGTGGATGAACTTACTGCGGCTTTGCAGGGAAGAGGTTATTTTGTAGAAGGCCTCCATGGAGACTTAAAACAACAACAAAGAGATCGAGTAATGAATAGTTTCCGAAACGGAAGGACGGAGATCTTAGTTGCGACGGATGTTGCCGCAAGAGGGATTGATGTCGATGATGTAGAGGCAGTATTTAACTACGATGTACCTCAGGATGACGACTACTATGTCCATCGGATTGGCCGTACAGGCCGTGCTGGCAGGGAAGGAAGGGCATTTACCCTCGTAGTAGGCAAAGAGGTATATAAGCTAAAAGACATCCAAAGATATTGTAAAACAAAGATAAAGATACAGCCAATCCCATCTCTTAATGATGTAACGGAAGTAAAAGCAGAGAAAATTCTGGATAAAATAGTAGATATCATAGAGAATGAGGAACTTACAAAGATGGTTAGTTTAATAGAGGATAAAGTAAATGAAACAGGTACTACCTCTTTGGATATTGCAGCAGCCTTCTTGAAAATGGCTATGGGGAACGATAACGGCAAAGAGGAGTCCGGGGATATACTGGATTTTGGTGATACTGGAGCGGAAGCTGGCATGGTTAGATTATTTATCAATCTAGGTAAGAAGCAGAATATCCGCCCTGGAGATATCCTTGGCGCCATTGCAGGAGAAACCGGTATGCCCGGAAAACTAATTGGAACGATTGATATGTATGATAAATATACTTTTGTTGAAGTACCGCGGGAATATGCAGCCGAAGTCATTCAGATTATGAAGTCCGCAAAGATTAAAGGGAAAAGTATCAACATTGAACCTGCGAATAAAAAATAGCTTTGTTTACTTGACAGTACTCGTTATCCAGGAGTATAATAATAATAACTATTACTGGAATGGAGTGAAAACAATGGCCACGCTTAAATATAGCCGGCAAAGAGAAGCCATTAAGGAATACCTATCACATACCCACGATCATCCGTCGGCTGATACAATTTATATGCATATTCGCCAGCAGTACCCGAATATAAGCTTAGGAACTGTTTATCGTAATCTAAATTTATTAGTGGAACAAGGTGAAATCATTAAGATAAATTGTCAGGATGGAAGTGACCGTTTCGATGGTAATACAGACCCCCATTATCATTTTTTATGCAAAGATTGTAATAATGTACTGGATCTTGAGATGAAATCCATCGATCATATTAATGTTATTGCAGGAGCAGATTTTGATGGTAAGATTGAAGGCAATGTAACCTTTTTCTATGGCCTTTGTCCGGAATGTAATAGACAACATGAAGTGTAATTAGCTAAGCAGAGTGAAAAAGCAGCCTTAAGTGACGATATCATAGTCATACAGGGCTGCCTTTTTGTTACCAAGATTTATAAAAAATGAAAGAAAGGTATTGACATTAAGTTAAGATTAGTATATTATATTAATAACGATAACAATTACTGATATTGTTGTCATAATTATCTATGAAAAAGGAGTATTTGAAAATGAAAAAATTTGTATGTCAGATTTGTGGATACGTTCATGAAGGAGAAAGTGCACCAGAAGCATGTCCTATTTGTAAAGCGCCTAGTGATAAGTTTACTGAGAAGGCAGAAGGCAATTTATGGGCAGATGAGCACGTTGTAGGCGTTGCTAAGGGTGTTAGTGAAGATATTATAAAGGATCTAAGAGATAATTTCATGGGCGAGTGTACAGAGGTTGGTATGTACCTTGCTATGGCTAGAGTGGCACATAGAGAAGGATATCCTGAGATTGGACTCTACTATGAGAAGGCTGCTTGGGAAGAAGCTGAGCATGCAGCTAAATTTGCAGAACTTTTGGGAGAGGTTGTTACTGACAGTACAAAGAAAAATCTTCAGATGAGAGTAGAAGCTGAAAGTGGCGCTTGCATGGGCAAGAAGGACTTGGCAACCCGTGCTAAGGCAGCGAATTTGGATGCAATTCATGATACCGTACATGAGATGGCTAAGGATGAAGCTAGACATGGAAAGGCTTTCGAAGGGCTACTGAATAGATACTTCAATTAATATATAATTTTACTAAGATATAAATTTTAGGCATATGAATGAATTTTAAATGAGGTATATTTATAGTAATATAGTTTATACATTCCTTTATCTGCCTAAGGATAATAATTAATTACATATTTTAAACTGCTTACATCTAAGTATATATGATCTTGGATTATATATACTTCCCCTTATATATTGTTCCCAGCATAGAAATACGCCCCCACTTCCCTAGGGGCGTATTTCGCTTTATGTAATCCTATTTAATACGAGTTACATGTACACAATAAACATATACATTTTGTATCTTTTTAGCCTCTACTCCATCTACATGGATAATTGGTTGTGTTTCAGAAGGGGTTATGTAAATCTTGAAGATAATTCCATCTTGGTTCACACGCATGTTCCTTATGTTTTATATTTTAGAACTATTTAATAACAAAGTCAATGTAATATACGAATTGTGTCGATTATTATTCTTCTTAATGATTTTGCTTGCTTAATAAGCTCCCCACAAAGACATTCTATACTGTTGTATATTTTTATACTTCGGTACAATAATATTATATGTCATATTTTCTGTCAACTACTTCCTGTTATAACTCTAGATTTAAAATTAGCTTATATAAATAAAGAAAGGACGCATTGCATCCTAACTCAAAAATTAGTTGTGCAATACGCCCTTAGTCTTTTTGTTACTGTCTCTTACAAATCTTCTAGTTCTGTGTCGGTATCTAAAGCCGCAATTTCGTACTTTTCAAGGATTATTTTTTGGATCATTTCCCTTGTGTCCGAATTAATTGGATGAGCAATATCTCTGTACTCACCATCTCCGGCTTTTCTACTCGGCATAGCAATGAATAAGCCTTTGTCGCCTTCAATTACTTTGATATCGTGAACAACAAAATCGTTATCAATTGTAATTGAAACAACTGCTTTCATCTTTCCCTCCTTGCTAACCTTTCGTACTCGCACATCTGTAATTTGCATTGCATGGTCCCCCTTCTGTCATAATTTATCGTTAGTTAATTAGAGAAAGTTATGTTTAACTGATGTTAATTTCACTTTTCCCTTTACTAAGCCAATCTTATACTCCCTATGTAATGTCAACATTTAATGTCAATATATCATCATAAAACATTATAAAATGTATGATTTTGTTACTATATGTACAACTATAAAGATATTATAACACATAATTTTAAAAATGTGAATAATATTTACGAAATAATTGCTATATTTTACATTTTTTATGGCATAATAGATAATATTAACACGCTTTTCTCAACTTTTACTTCTTTTTTAACCATTTTAAATGATACTAGCAATCTAAACCCATAATAGGAATATAATTACTATAGACCCATATGATGTCTTGGTGTATCTTCCTGCCCACGAGGATTTTTTTATTGTAATTTAACCGAAATAGGTTATAATAGCAGATAGTTAATTATCCATTTTCATAAAATATTTAGAATAGGAAGTGTAACATGTATAAAATAGATTTTAATAAACCGTGCAGGATACATTTTATTGGCATTGGTGGAATTAGCATGAGTGGATTTGCTGAATATTTACATAATATCGGATTTCAAGTCAGCGGCTCTGATAGCACAAAAAGCAAGATTACCGAGCACTTAACCGAATTAGGGATTGAGGTACATTATGGACAGAGACGGGCCAATATTACGCCGGATATTAAAGTGGTTATTTATACCGCAGCCATCTCAAAGGATAATGAGGAATTTTTAGAGGTTCAAGATCGGGGTATTCCCATGCTAAATCGTTCTGAGTTAATTGGACAGCTAATGCTAAACTTCAATGATTCAATTGCAATCTCTGGAACCCATGGTAAGACGACAACTACCTCCATGCTTTCACAACTGTTTATCGATGGATGCCTAGATCCAACGATTTCCGTTGGTGGTATTCTAGAAGCGATCGGCGGAAATATCCGGATGGGAAAATCGGAGCACTTTATTGTAGAAGCCTGTGAATATACCAATACCTTCTTAGATTTTTATCCAAAGAGAAGTGTTATTTTAAATATTGACGAAGATCATCTTGATTTCTTTAAAGATATTAAGGATATTCGTCATTCCTTCCATGAGTTTGCAAAATTACTTCCAAAGAATGGCCAGCTTTTTATCAATGGGGAAATTGATAATTATGAGGAAATTACCAAGGACCTAGATTGCGAAGTTTTTACTTATGGTATCACAGATCCGGCCTTTCGTAAAACCGATATTGCCTATGATTACTCCGCAGATAATATCGATTTTGACGATATGAGAGACGGAAGCTTTGATTTGTACTTTAAGGGACAATATATTGATCGTATTAAACTTAATGTACTTGGGATCCATAATATTTCGAATGCTCTACCCGCCATAGCGATCGCCATGCAGGCTGGAGTACCGATGACAACAATTAAAAGGTCTCTCCTTTCCTTTAAAAATTCCAAGCGTCGCTTTGAATATAAGGGAAGTATTGGTGGTGTTAAGATTGTTGATGATTATGCCCATCATCCAACCGCAATCACAGCAACACTTTCTGCCGCACGGGCTTATCCCCATAATACCTTGTGGTGCGTTTTCCAACCCCATACCTATAGCCGTACCAAAAAGCATCTTAAAGAATTTGCAAAATCTTTAGCCCTAGCAGATAAGATTGTACTATCCGATATTTATCCTTCCAGAGAAAAGGATCCTGGTGATATTTCCTCTAGGGATTTAGTCCGTGAATTAGAACTTTTGGGAAAAGAAGTATACTATTTTCCCAGTTTTGATGAAATTGAAAACTTTTTATTACAAAATTGTATAAACGATGATTTGTTGATAACTATGGGCGCCGGAGACATTGTTTCCGTGGGAGAATCTCTTCTAGGGCTGTAGTTATCCACATTATCCACAGGATTATCAACATTTTTTGCGATTTCATCCTGTGGATAATTTTTTTATTCTAAACTTTTCTACAAAAATAGACTTTGAGGTCAAATTCCGCTTTAAATCTATGGGCTTCCTTATTTATTTACATAATTTTACATAATCCTCTCTTTATTCTATCCACATTATCCACAACATCAACATTTAAAAAAAGCCCAGAAAACCCTTTAATTATGCTATTTGCAGTTATCTTTTTTCATGTTATAATAACCACGAAAGACGGAAATGTCGGTAATAACTTTAATCTGTGTAACCATGATATGATAATATAGCTAAGGGGGGATCGATGTAATTATGAACAAAATAGAATTAAATACACAGGGTATCTCAAATTTTACAGTAATTCCGAATACCTTTATCGACAAATTTATGCCCTCCGCAAACGGGGCATATGTTAAAGTGTATCTATATCTGTTACGCTGTTTTTCCGGTAATTGTCCGGAAATCACAATTTCCTCCATCGCTGATTGTCTCGAAAATACAGAAAAAGACATTATTCGTGCATTAAATTATTGGGAAAAGCTTAATCTACTAGCATTGACTCTTAATAGGCAGAATGAAATCACAAAGATTACATCGGTGGATATAAGTAGTATTAGTGATGGCAATTACCAACAGATGAACTCAAGTATGACAAACACAGGTAGAAACGAGATTATTGGTACAGATTCCGAACTTGATGAAATCGCAGTCAGTATACATACAGGAACAAAACCTGCTCAAAGGCAGAGTTATTCCGCAGAGAAAGTTGAACAGCTAACAAGCAATGACGAGATTCAATGGGCTATGCATATTGTTGAGATCTATCTGGATCGTCCTTTGAAACCGATGGATATTCAGTTGATTCTTTATCTTTATGAAGAGCTCCATTTTTCTGCAGAGCTAATTATGTATCTATATGAGTATTGCGTTTCCAGAGGAAAGAAAAACACCTCCTATATCGAGGCTGTTGCCCTATCCTGGGCGGAGGAAGGTATTGATACGGAGGAAAAAGCAAAGGAAGCAACCACTACTTACAACGAACATTTTAATGCCGTTAACAAAGCCTTCGGCATGAATCGGGCACCGGGACAGATCGAACGACAATATATAAAGAAATGGGTAGAAGTTTTCCGTTTTACCGATGATATTATTACAGAAGCCTGTAATCGGACCATCCTTAATACACAAAAACCGGACTTTAAATATACGGATAAGATTCTTGAGACCTGGTTTAAAAAAGGTGTGAAAGGGAAGAAAGACATAGCAAGATTAGATGAAGAGTTTAACAAAAATAATCGTAATTATAATAGCAAGGTAACCCCATTGGTAAAAAGCTCAACTAACAAGTTCAATCAATTTCCTCAGAGGGCTTATACAGCAAAGGACTATGCTGAATTGGAACGTAAACTGTTAAACAAGGGATTATAAAGGAGATACTTGTACCATGGCAATCAAAAATGATCAATACAACCAGATACTTCGTGAATTTGATAATCGTAGGCTAAAGAATAAGCATGCTCTAGACCAAAGGCGCGAAGAGGTGTTTTCTATAATTCCTGAGTTAAAGCAATTAGAAAATGAGATGATATCCCTTTCAGCCCAATATGGCAGAAGAGCGTTATTTGGTGAGGAAAGCATTTTAGAGGAGTTGAAAGAGGAAATCTCTGCTATTAAAATCAGAATGACCGAACTACTAGTTTCTAATGGTTATCCCTACAATTATTTAGAACTTCATTACCATTGTAACAAATGTAAGGATACCGGATTTATTGATAACGAGATATGCAATTGTTTGAAGCAGGCTATAGCAGACCTCATTTATGATGCTTCCAACCTTAAGGTAATTCTGGAACACGAGAATTTTAAGCATTTTTCATTTCACTATTATTCCGACGATTATATTGACGAGACGACTGGATTATCACCGCTTTCTAATATACAGAAAGTAGTGGCTTCCTGCAAAAGTTTTATCCGCCATTTTAAAGACAAAAAGGACAATCTATTACTAATGGGTAATACCGGAGTCGGTAAAACTTTCCTGGCGAATTGTATAGCCAAGGAACTTTTGGACCGTGGCTATACCGTGATCTATCTTACATCATTTCGCCTCTTTGATATCTTGGAAAAGAATAAGTTTGGAAAAAATGAAGATAATTATATTGCAGCAAACCAGTTTGATTATATTTTAGACTGTGATTTGCTAATTATTGATGATTTGGGGACAGAACTGAATAATGCTTTTACCACCTCGCAATTATACCTAATTATCAATGAACGTTTACTCAGGCAAAAATCGACGATCATTTCTACCAATTTATCTCTTGAAAACCTAAATACAAATTATAGTGAACGAGTATATTCAAGAATTATCAGTAATTACACTATTTACCGGATTTTCGGTGAAGACATTCGTTTACATAAAGCACTCAATAATTTTAACTAAAATTAGACATAAAGTGCAAAACCGCCTTGACTTAACCAATTTATAATGGTATAACATAAGTTGCTTTTAAACGAACGAACAATCATCTATATGGAGGGAAATGTAATGTCGAAGGATGTAAAAATCTTAGAAACTATTCCTGTTGGAACGCTTGGTATCATTGCTTTAGAAAGTAGCAAATCATTAGGCCAAAAAGTTAATGATTACCTTGTGAAATGGCGTAACACCAGGGAGAGTGAACATAAAGGTACGATTGCATTTACTGGATACCAAAGAGATTCCTATTTGTTAAATGCATGTTGTCCTAGATTTGGAACTGGTGAAGCGAAAGGGCAGATTAAAGAATCTGTTCGGGGATCTGATTTATACTTGCTTGTTGATGTTACCAATCACAGCCTAAAGTATACCGTTTGTGGACAGACTAACCATATGTCCCCGGATGACCACTATCAAGATTTAAAGAGAATTATTGCCGCTGTGGGCGGTAAGGCCAGAAGAATCACTGTAATCATGCCTTATCTGTATGAGGGTAGACAGCATAGACGTAGCTCTAGAGAATCCCTTGACTGCGCTTTAGCTCTTCAGGAGCTCATAAATATGGGCGTAGAAAGCATCATTACCTTTGATGCTCATGATCCCAGGGTTCAGAATGCCATCCCTCTAAATAGTATGGAAACAGTTGCATCAACCTATCAGTTTATCAAGGCAATGATTAAAAATGTTCCTGATATCCAAATTGATGCCGATCATATGATGGTTATCAGTCCGGATGAGGGAGGTATGTCAAGAGCTGTATACTACGCAAATCTATTGGGATTGGATATGGGTATGTTTTATAAAAGAAGGGATTATACCAGAATTGTAAACGGCCGTAATCCAATTATTGCCCATGAATTCCTAGGCTCTGATCTGGAAGGTAAGGATGCGCTGATTGTCGATGATATGATTTCCTCCGGTGAAAGTATGTTAGACGTAGCTACTGAATTAAAACGAAGAAAAGCTGGAAGAATATTTGTAGCTTCAACTTTTGGATTATTTACCAATGGTTTAGAAAAATTTGATGAAGCTTATGAAAAAGGCTTAATCTACCGTGTACTTACAACCAATTTAGTTTATCAGTCTCCTGAACTTTTACAGAGACCTTACTATATTAATGTCGATATGAGTAAATACATTGCCCTCATTATAGATACCTTAAATCATGATAATAGCATAAGCGGTCTTTTAAACCCTGTTGAAAGAATTCAAAAGATCATGAAGAAGCACCATGAGGACCTTAAGAATAGATAGTAAATATTAAATAAAACGGCAAGTACAAGAACGTAGGTGTTTCCCTACTTTTCTAGTACATGCCGTTTTTCTAATAAGATCTTCTACTCTGATCGCCAGTCATAATAAGAAAATGTTTGGTTCATTCCAGGAGTATGAATCTGGTCCATAAAATCTTTCCAAATAACCCCCGGATATGTGGACCCAGATAGCCCCTCCACTGTCTGTGGCATATCATAGCCTACCCAGATGCTGGTGGTATAATACGGTGTATAGCCTACGAACCATCCGTCCTTTTTTTCATCGGTAGTTCCAGTCTTTCCGGCACTTATGGTGTTCTTAAGTCCTAGCCCTCTTCCAGTACCATTCTTAATGACACCGGTTAGTGCTTCTGTAACCATCCGTGATGCATTCCTTTTATAGATTGCCTTTTCCTCCACATGGTCTCCAACAATTTCATTTCCGTCGGCATCCATGATTTTAACAATACAGGTAGGTTCCCGATAATAACCATCGTTTTCCAAGGTTGAAAATGCTGCTGCCATTTCAACTGGACTCACCCCAATGGTAAAACCACCAAGGGAAGCTGCTGGATAGTAATCATTAGCATGGATCTTAGAAAAATTCATCTTAAGAAGATAAGATAATCCAATCGCAGGTTTTAATTCCTCAAATAATTTCCATGCGATCGTATTCTTAGATAGTTCAATGGCTCTCTGAAGTTTCATCTCACCTACATAGCTTCTTCCAGCATTGGAAGGGCCACCTTCAAATTTCTCATCCACCACAATACTGTCTGGAGTATAGCCTCGCTCAAATGCTGGTGTATATACGATTAAAGGTTTAATTGCACTACCCGGTTGTCGATAGCTTTGGTATGCTCGATTCAAAGTATAACCCGATACCTCTTGATCTCTCCCACCAACAATTGCTACAACACGCCCATTATCATTGTCAATACAGACTGCCGCTCCTTGAAGCTTATAGATCCCCTCCTCATTCACCTCTGTAAACTTTTCTAAAACAGTGTTGACTGACTCCTGTAACATCTCTTGTTTCTTCATATCGATGGAGGTATAGATACGATACCCTCCGCGATATAAATTTTGTTGTATTCCGTAATACAACTCGTTATAAGCCTCCTCATAGAGTTGTCTATCTTCCTTATCCTTAAAGGAGTTCCTGAACTCAAATCCCTGCTTTGCCATCAATGCTTTAATAGCAGAATGATAAACATAAGTCTCCACATAGTTTTTCTTATCCAGTTTTGATTGCTGTAACTTGATTTTTTCATTCATAGCCTCTTGGTAAGCAGCCTGGTCTAAAATCCCATCCTCAAACATCTGGGCTAGAATACGATCCCGTCTGGCTATCGTATTATCAAAGTTTGTTATCGGATTGTACCGATACGGATTATTCGGGATAGCACAAAGGAATACAATTTGCGAAAGACTAAGTCCTTTCACACTCTTACCGAAATACCCGTAGCTAGCTGCTTGAAGACCGTAATGTCCATTGGCAAAGTAAATATTGTTAAAATAGAACTCAAGGATATCAAATTTGGAATATTTCTTTTCTAATTCCATGGCAATAAATATTTCTTCTGTTTTTCTTTCATAGGTTACCTCATGGGTAAGAAATACATTTCGTGCAAGCTGTTGCGTTATGGTACTAGCACCTTGTGTTATCTTGCCTTTATTCTTGATTAATGCTATGGCTGCTCGAAGATTTGCTAGATAATCAACCCCATCATGTTCCAAAAATTTACGGTCTTCCGATACTAACATAGCGTCAATTGCAGCACTTGGAATATCCTCAAAATCAATATAGTATACATCCTTTTCATATTTTAGGGTAGATATCAGATCGCCTTCAGAATCATATACTAAGCTTGTCTGTGCTGCACGGAAAGTATCTGATGTAGAAACACGAACCATCTTCCTTGCCTCCGATTGTAACTGCAACAAATCCTTACCATAGGTCTGGTAGAAATAAAGAATTCCAATGGTAATAGCAAGTAGGAAAATCAAGGAAAGTATCTGAACTATAAGCTTAAGCACTTGTCCTACATTTCTTCTATTCATCTTCTTCGATTGATTACGAATCCTTTTTGGCATATGCGAAACCTCACTGTAATTCTACATAATGATAGGGTAATTGTAATTCTTCTAGGAGCCGCTGTTCTCTCTTGTGACAGGTAAACAGAATCACCTGTTGCCGCTTGGATAACTGTTGTAAGGAAGCTCTCACGCGACTTTCATCATAATAAGCAAAACTATCATCAAAAATTAATGGCATCCTATTCTTCCCAAGTAGTAGATCGGATACTGCCAATCGCAAGGATAAATAGATCTGATCAATCGTTCCCGCACTTAATTTGTCAAATGGTAAATAACTTCCCTGAAAGCCAACTTTGATATCCAGCTTTTCATCTACCTTAATATCGGAATATTTTTCATTGGTCACCTTTTTCATCGTATCTGATATTGCTCTATTTATCTGATTGCCAAAACTATCATGAATCGATACCGATAATCCCTGTATCGTGTTTAGAGCCAGTTTTACCGCTTCCAACTCCAAAGCATTTTCCTTCTGCATCTGCTCTAATTCCATAAGCCTTGCTTTCCATTTTAAGAGTTCTTCTTCATTCTCTTCAAGCTTAGAAATCTCCCACTTAACTTTCTCAATGTTAATCTTATTCACATCCAGTTTGCGATCAATCTCTTCTTGCCCTTGTAGCTGCCATTGTCTTCTTTGATAAACTTCATTCTGCAATCTTTGCATGGCTTGATCTGTTAGCTCATCTTCCGAAAGAAAATATTGCATATATTTCATGATTTCTTCATAGACGCTATCCCGATGATCCTCTGTCTCATTTTCCTGTTGCAATAGTGTGCTTAATTGCTCTTTAACATTCTGCAAGGCATAAGATAGCTGTATAGACTCCTCTTGCTTCTGCAAAAGCTCCTGATGGGAAGATACCTGATTTCTATCATAGATGAGCCATAATTTCTCCTGTAAATTAGATTGCTTAATTGTCAGTTCTTTCTCTTTGCTTGCAATATAATTTCGGTTTCGCTTCATTTTCTGATTTACTATCATAGAGTATAGGAAAGCTCCAAACAAGAAGAGAATACCAGTAAGAATTCCAAACGGTTTTCTATTCGTAATTATAATTACAAGGATGGCCAAAATGCCCAATGGTAAGAAAACAAAAATAAGTCGCCTCTTCATTTTTCCATCGACATGCTCCATCTGCTGCTCAAGCTCCTGGAGATTATGATTCTGCTCCTGTAACTTTGTATTTATTTCATGGGAAGCTTTAATATCCTCTAGCAGAGAAGCCCTGCTACCTTGCTTCTTCTCTAGCTGCTCTTTCCGTGTCCTCAATTCTATTAACTTATCTTTTATCTGTGAATATTGCTTTGTAAGCGCAATAAAATTACGGTATTTTTCTAATATGGCCGGAAGATGTTCCATTTGCTTAATTTCTTCACTATTCATCCGGGCCATTAGGGATTGCTTTTCCTTCATTAAAATTTCATGCTCAGCGGAAAGTTTCTTAAGCTGTATAGTTAATGTTTCTAATTCTCGCTCTTTTTCCTCTCCCTCTTGTATAGCAGTCTTTATTTCTATCAGTTCTGCTGAATCTAAGGAAGCTTCCAGTATCCTTTTACGTGCGGTAAGAGCATTAAGCGCTTTTGTTACATTGATCTCATTGCTTTTCGATATGGATAGATTAGCCATATAATTCCGTAATGCTGATGCAAGTTGAGTATCTGTTGATGCCTTTAATTGCTCAATACTAATCGTATTTTTGTAGGTAGATTCCGTAAGTCCTGGAATGATATCACTAATATGGTCATTAGTAAGCTTAACCACCCGTCCCGTTTCTAAATCGGTTACGGTAAAGGATTTATCACTGGAATGAAAACTCCTATGGATTCGATACCTCTTATCTTCAATTTCTATATCCATATAGCCTCGATAAGCCCCTGGATAATTCCAAGGAAGATAGCGGGTATAGGTATCCTCTTTTGATGCAGAAGCCCGTCCCCTTGCTCTTTCTATTCCAAATAACATTCCTTTGATAAAGGTATGTATAGTAGATTTTCCCGCTTCGTTTTCCCCATAGATCAAATTAAATCCTGGGTATAAATCAATTTCAAAATCATAAAATTGACCAAAGTAATCCAAGTATAATTTGTTAATAAGCATAGGTAATACCAGCCTTTCAATTAATCCTGTGCTTCTAGCAAAGCTTCTATTCCATAAAAAAGGGCCTTTTTTGCAATTTCATCTTGTTCTGCATTCTCCCGTATTTTCTTAATAAAAAGTCCGATTAAATTATCGGCATTCTCTCGGTAGATGGCATCAAAATCATAATCCGGTACTGACTGATCAACAACTTCCAAGACATTTCCAAGAGCTTTCAAGGCCTCTTTATCAAATTGGATATTCTCATCCCTAGCTCCTTGAACTTGAAAAAGGTATAGGTTCTGCGCTCCACCTTTTAGTATTACCTCTCGTACCTGATCTTGTAAGGAACCATTGGTAGTTTCAGGATTCACGGTTAAAGTATGTCTTATATATTGTCTATGGGCACTTGGTATGAATCGGATATGGGTTTGCCTCTCTCCCTCTTCCGTTATAGCAATCTCACCAAGGATATATCCACGCTCTCCAATTTCATTCTTATCCAGTGGCTCCAAGGATCCTGAATAAGCCATCTGGTCGCTAATGATCTCTGGTTTATGAATATGACCTAAAGCAACATAATCAAAGCCTGCCTGCTGTAACTTCTTTTTATTGATCGGAATATTCTTCTCATCACCGCCATGGGCCAAAAGAATATGTATTTTTTCATTCTTAGGAGCTTTTATCTCATCATAAAGGGGCTCGGTTATATCCCTTTGTAAATAACTAAAGCCATAAACTTCTGTATGAAGTTCTGGAAATTCAAATATTTCTACCTGACGATTAAAATACATATGTACCCGATGATCCCATGCAAATCCCTGATAATTGGATCTAGCACTGATATAATCATGGTTCCCTGTCATGATTACTACTTGGGTCTTTCTCAACTTACCAAAGAGATAGTTTAGCTCCTTCAATTCCCGAACCAAGGGCTGCCGATGAAACAAATCCCCTGCAATCAAAAGAAGGTCAACTTCTTCATCGTTACAAACATTTATTATATGCTCAAAGCTACTCCAAATTTCTCTTGCCCTTTGCTCTCCCCAAGGCATATTAGAATCCGGAGTTGCACCAAGATGTACGTCTGCGATATGTATAAACTTCATAGGGACCTCCTTTTAAGTTAGTATAGACTGCTACTTAGTTTATGGCGCAGATTAGGATACACGTCTACACTTATCATACCTCGTATGAGTATTTATTCGAGCAAGCTCGATAAATTCTCCTACTCGGTCTGACTAATCTGCTTATTCGTGAAGATTATACCATAATGAAAAGTGCAATAGCAAGCAATATGGGGAACGTATATTCTGTTATGGTTATAGTTTAGCCAGTAGATAAAAATTGTCCGAACAGAATTTCCAGAGAGGGGTGCTTGCTGCAACTAAGCGCGACACCAATTGGAAAATTTGCTCGGACAATGTTTCCACCCTATACGAATGGAAATTAGCTATTCTAAGTTTTAATATGTATTATTCTAACAATTTAATATCCTATCTACTTTGTATTCTCTTGGGTAAGACTGGCTGTGGTTTCTGGTCTACCTGTAATGTTACGAACCAATTCAAAGGCTCCGGTACTTGCCAGGCCACTGGCCATTCCACCTAGTAGTATTTCCGGAGTAATCGTCCAGTCATTTATCCAAATATTCAAAATGATACCAACGACCCCCAGTATCAGTGGTATAAATTTATTTGGTATAAATGATATGCTGTGCTTTATAATATATCCTAAACATAAACATATCCCTAATACCACTAATACGACATATTGTGACAAGAACTCTGCCATACTCTTTCTCCTTCCCTAATTACTAAAAGACCATCCTATTATGTATGCTTCATATCAATGATAAAACATCCTAATTTTGTGCAAAATAATTAAATCTATATATGAAACTTATCCATCCTTGCTATATATTTATGAGATTGTAGACAATGTAATGATAAGAAATTATATAACTAATTTGATTGCGGTTAATTTGTCGCTTGATTTTACTCATTTTCATGCTATACTAATATGGTTGCAATCAACATAAATCACAGGTTTGCAACAAAAATCACCGTGTGTTCGAGACCTTCCACACGTAAAACAAAACTAAAGGAGAATTTATATGAATAACAAAAAGATTCAATTTATTAGTCATGCTGCGGTAATTGCAGCTATCTACACCGTTCTGGTTATCGTTTTTGCCCCGATTAGCTTTGGGCCGGTTCAAGTACGAATTGCAGAGGCACTGACAATTCTACCTTATTTTACTCCTGCTGCCATACCTGGTGTAACCATTGGGTGCTTTTTAAGCGCTGCACTAACTGCCGCTGATCCACTTGATATGATTTTTGGTTCACTGGCAACTTTTATTGCTGCACTTACATCCTATGGATTAAGACGCCACAAGTTTCTTGTACCAATTCCACCTATTGTAGCAAATGCATTAATTATTCCATGGGTTTTACGATATGCCTATGACATTCCGGATGCCATTCCTTTTATGATGTTAACAGTTGGATTTGGCGAAGTAATTTCTGTGGGTATTTTGGGAATGATTTTGCTGTTCACTCTTGAACGAGTAAAACCATATATTTTTAATACGGATAATAAACTAAAGGAATAAGATAATTCCTTATCAATAAATCTTTAATTTAATAAGGTCTAACCTTCATAGAAGGAATTAAAAGGTTATCAGGAAAGTTCTTAATATTTAACTTTGCCTGATAACCTTTTATATTTTTAAATGCTAAGTATGTATTTTTATGAATGTGCAAAATTATGGAAATTAGGTTGACATTCCCTTCCACCTACTATACGATAAAACCAACTTTATAAACACTATTTGTTTAACAATATAAGGAGGGGATCAATTGCGTTTTGGTATTGCAGTAATTTTACCGATTATTTTCATTTACTTACCCTTGATCGTTTTAATGGTTTTAGGAATTTATACTCTAATCCTTTTAATAAAGGCGCTTAAAATTTACATTGATAAAAATTCTTAGACTATAGACAAATGAAACTCTTAGAAATTGTAAAAGGAGGCCAATTAGGCCTCCCTTACTTAATTCCATTTATTCATTATTGCTCACAATTATTAACCGTTCTTGGGAATGGTATTACGTCTCTGATATTGCTCATACCCGTTAGGTACATTACACAACGCTCAAAGCCCAGACCAAAACCTGCATGTCTAGCTGATCCGTATTTGCGTAGATCTAGATAGTAGTCATAGGTTTCCTTCTCAAGGCCTAGCTCTTCCATTCTCTTAATTAACTTATCGTAGTCATCTTCTCTTTGACTTCCACCGATAATCTCACCGATACCTGGAACCAATAAGTCCATTGCAGCAACGGTTTTGTTATCCTCGTTCAGCTTCATGTAGAAAGCTTTAATTTCCTTAGGATAATTGGTTACGAATACCGGTTTCTTAAATACCTGTTCGGTTAGATATCTTTCATGCTCTGTCTGAAGGTCGCAACCCCAGAATGCTTTATATTCAAATTTATCGTTATTCTTCTCTAAGATTTCAATTGCCTCTGTATAAGTTATATGGCCGAAATCTGAGTTTGCTACAAGCTGTAATCGTTCAAGAAGTCCCTTATCAATAAATTGATTAAAGAAGTTCATTTCTTCAGGAGCATGCTCTAAGACATAATTAATAATGTATTTTAACATACTTTCAGCCAAAGCCATATTGTCTTTTAGGTCTGCAAATACAATCTCTGGCTCAATCATCCAGAACTCTGCTGCATGACGAGTAGTATTCGAGTTTTCCGCTCGGAAGGTAGGACCAAAGGTATAAATGTTCTTAAAGGCCATTGCATAGGCTTCTCCGTTTAATTGTCCGCTAACCGTTAAGTGTGTCGTTTTACCAAAGAAGTCCTCGGAGTTATCAACCTTACCGTCCTCAGTCATAGGTAGATTGTCAAGATCAAGAGTCGTCACACGGAACATTTCTCCGGCACCTTCTGCATCACTACCAGTGATGATTGGAGTATGAACATAGACGAAATCTCTCTCTTGGAAGAACTTATGGATTGCATAAGAAATTAAGGAGCGTACTCGGAATACCGCCTGGAAGGTATTGGTTCTCGGCCTTAAATGAGCAATTGTTCTCAGATATTCTAAGGTATGTCTTTTCTTCTGGATAGGATAATCTGGTGTAGATGCTCCTTCAATTTCAACCCTCTCTGCTTGGATTTCGAAAGGCTGCTTTGCCTGTGGGGTAGCTACTAGCTCACCATATACAATAAGGGCAGATCCAACATTTAATTTGGATATCGCTTGGAAATTATCCAACTTATCATGATAAACAACCTGAAGGGATTCAA
>JAAYQP010000152.1 GCA_012519195.1 Clostridiales bacterium
ATAACGTTCTAAGGTATCGATATCGGAATGCAAATACTTTACTCTGATTCCAACCTCTCTTAGATAGGTGGTTAGATCTTCTGCCATACGCTTGGTTAATGTAGTCACTAATACCTTATTCTTTTTCTCTATTTCCTTATTGATTTCACCCAGCAAATCATCAATCTGACCTTCTACAGGCTTCACGGTTACCTCAGGATCCAATAGTCCAGTCGGCCGAATAACCTGCTCTACCCGTAGCAACTCATGCTCTTTCTCATAAACCGAAGGTGTTGCAGATACAAAAAGTATCTGACTAATTTTACTTTCAAACTCTGTAAAATTAAGTGGACGATTATCTAGGGCAGAAGGCAGTCGGAAACCGTAATCCACCAAAGTTTGTTTTCTTGATCTATCACCCGCAAACATACCGCGAATCTGAGGAATCGTGATATGGGACTCATCAACCATGATTAAAAAATCTTCCGGAAAATAATCAATTAAGGTATGGGGTGGACAGCCGGGCTCTAAGCCAGTTAAATGTCTAGAATAATTCTCGATTCCAGAGCAAAAACCAGTCTCACGCATCATCTCAATATCAAAATTCGTTCTTTCCGCTATCCTTTGAGCTTCCAAGAGCTTGTCCTCGCTCTTAAAGTACCTTACTCGTTCTTCTAATTCCGCTTCAATATTCCTAATTGCCAGCTCCAGCTTGTCCGGCGCAACAACATAATGGGAGGCAGGAAATATCGCCATATGCTCTAAACTACTCTTAATCTCTCCGGTCAATACATCGATTTCAAGAATTCGATCTACCTCATCACCGAAGAACTCAACCCGCATGGCAGTTTCCGCAGAGGATGCAGGGAAAATCTCGAGTACATCTCCACGAACCCGAAAGGTTCCTCGCTTGAAGTCCATATCATTTCTTGTATATTGAATGTCGATTAATTTACGAAGTACCTCATCTCGATCCTTAATCATCCCCGGACGAAGGGATAAGACCATATCCTGATAGTCAATAGGACTACCCAAACCATAGATACAGGAAACGCTAGCTACAATAATAACATCATTCCTTTCGGATAGTGCTGCTGTAGCTGAGTGCCTTAGCTTATCGATCTCGTCATTAATGGCCGAGTCCTTCTCAATATAAGTATCCGTGGAAGGTACATAAGCCTCCGGTTGATAGTAATCATAATAGCTAACAAAATACTCTACGGCATTATTGGGGAAGAACTCCTTAAATTCACCGTAAAGTTGGGCCGCTAAGGTTTTATTGTGTGCTATGATGAGGGTTGGTTTTTGGATTTGTTGAATCACATTCGCCATGGTAAATGTCTTACCAGAACCAGTTACGCCAAGTAAGGTCTGACATTGGTTACCACTTTTAAAGCCTTCTACCAATGCCTTTATTGCCTCTGGCTGATCACCGGTTGGTTGAAATTCTGATACCAGTTGAAACATATCGCAAAGCCTCCCTATCGTAATCTATCGCAATGAAACTAAATTCTACCTGAATAATTAATGAATGAATTATATCATACCATAATTGTAAAATCAACACATTTTCGAATGTTTGTTCTATTTTATGGAAATCATTTTATATCACCAAAGAATGCTCCTTCAAGGCATCTATACATAAAGAAAAACCTTTTAATCAATAGTATTATCATACATTCTATTGATATAAAAGGTTCTCCTATTATTAAATATCTCCATAGATAATTGTGAAACTAAGAAGAGATCATAATTAAATATATAACATATACGAAGACTTCGCTCCTTAAATCCTCTATTCGTACTTAGCCAGTTACATCGAACTGACTATTGTAGAGCTGTGCATAAAAGCCGCCCTCGAGAAGCAATTCCTCATGATTTCCCTGTTCAATAATTTTACCATTGTTCATAACAAGGATCACATCCGCCTCTTTAATTGTAGAAAGACGATGAGCCACAATAAAACTGGTCCTTCCTTCCATTAATTTATCAAAGGCTTTTTGAACCCTTATCTCCGTTCTTGTATCGATATTACTGGTGGCTTCATCAAGAATTAGCATTTTGGGTCTTGTAAGCATTACACGGGCAATGCTTAGTAACTGCTTTTGTCCTTGAGAGATGTTGCCTCCCTCTTCCGTTATCACATAATCATAACCCTGAGGGAGCCTTTTGATAAAGCTATGTGCATGGGCTGCTTTTGCAGCTGCAATAATCTCCTCTTCGGTTACATTTTGCTTACCATAAGCAATATTATCCCGGATCGTACCGCTAAAAAGCCAAGTGTCCTGAAGAACCATTCCATACATACCTCGCAGAGTCTTTCGTTTCATATCCTTTATATCAACCCCACTAACCAGGATATTGCCACGATCCGTATCATAAAACCGCATCAAAAGATTAATAATGGTTGTTTTACCACAACCGGTAGGTCCAACGATGGCAATCTTACTGCCCGGCTTTACTTTTAGATTCAGGTTTTCTATTAAGGAGCGGTTCTTGTCATAGGAAAAGGAAACATCCTCTATTATAACACTTCCATCGAATCTTACATCTTCTAACTTATCTTCATCGGAAGGTTCAACTTCCTCATCGATCATTGCAAAAACTCTTTTTGCGCTAGCAAGAGCAGATTGTAACTCTGTAATGACACCGGATATTTCATTAAAGGGTTTTGTATATTGATTGGCATAGGATAGGAAACTGGATAATTGTCCAATCGTTATCCTACCTTCGATTGCTGAGAAAGCCCCCAATAAGCCGACCACTGCATATACGATTCCGTTAACAAATCGTGTGCATGGATTGGTTAGGGAGGAATAAAATTGTGCCAATACTCCACAATCATATAATCTTGCATTTATTTCCCCAAAACGTTCGATTGCCCTGTTCTCATAGGAAAAGGTTTTCACCACTTTCTGGTTACCTACCATTTCTTCAATTAAACCGCTCATTTCACCTCGGATTTTCGATTGCTCGCTAAACTTGTTGTAAATTCTTTTCGAAATAAAGGAGGCAACGAATAGCGATAGCGGAGTAAGAAAAATAACCGCTAGTCCAATACCCACATTAATGGATAGCATGAAGCCTATGGTTCCAAGGATTGTAACAAGTCCGGTAAATAGCTGGGCAAAACCCTGTAATAATCCATCCGAGATGGTGTCAATATCATTAACAACCGTATTGATGATATCACCGTGGGAATTACTATCGATATATTTTAGGGGTACCCTGCCTAGTTTCTGAAAGGCCTGGGTTCTTAGATCCTTTACTGTTTGAAAGGTGATTTTATTGGTAAAATAGGTCATTAGCCACTGTAATAAGGCACCACCGGCTATAGTTAAAGCGAGTCGAACCAAAACTTTAAATATCTTTGGGAAATCCACATTTCCCGGTCCTATAATATAATCTACAGCATGACCGATTAGTACAGGAGAAAGTAAGGAACAGGTTACTCCAAATAAGGCGCATAATAAGGCCAATAACATATCCATCCGATATGGTCTAGTGTATGTTAACAGTCTTTTAAAGAGGTCGGTATTCTTTCTCTTATGGTTCATGATCGGTACACCTCCTCTTTACTTAACTGGGATAGACAGATTTCCTTATATACTTCACAGGTTTCCAAAAGATCCTTGTGTTTACCGATACCTGCAATTCTTCCGTCATCCAGGACAATAATTTTATCCGCATGACGAATTGTATTGGCTCTTTGTGAAACTAGGATGGTAGTCATCCCTTTGCAATTTTCTTTTAAAGATTTTCTTAATCTTGCATCTGTTGCATAATCCAAGGCACTAGAGCTATCGTCCAACACCAAGATTCTTGGATTACCTACCAATGCCCTTGCAATCGTAAGTCTTTGCCTTTGTCCTCCTGACAAATTCTTTCCACCTTGCAGTATCATTGTTTCATACTGCTCTGGAAGTTTCTCAACAAATTCCTTGGCCTGAGCGATTTGAATCGCCCATTTAATTTCTTCCAAGGATGCATCTTCTTTGCCCCAGCACATATTATCTATGATGCTTCCAGAGAAGAGCACAGCTTTTTGTGGAACAATACCAAATTGTTTTCTTATATACTCAAAGGAATACTCCTTTAGTGGAACTCCGTCCATACAAATATCTCCCTGAGACACATCATAAAAGCGAGGAAGAAGATTAATTAGTGTGGTTTTACCAGAGCCGGTACCTCCAATAATACCGATTGTCTCCCCGCTCATAATTTCTAATGTTATATCCTCCAATGCATATTCATCCGAATCAGGATAAGCAAAAGATACTTTCTCCAGCGAAAAAATAGGTGTTCTCACATCGAAATCAGCTTGTCCTGTTACACTGCCTTCCTGTATAGATGGCATCAAATCAAAGATATGATTGATTCGATTTGCGGAAGCTCCTGCTTTGGTGAAAATCACTACAAGGTTAGCCACAACAACCAAAGCTAAGGAAATCTGTGTCATATAATTTACAAAAGCGATGACCTCTCCCTGGGTAAGGCTTCCGATATTCACACGAATTCCACCAAACCATATGATTGCAAGGATTGCCGTATTTAATATAGTAAAAGTTGCAGGATTTAATACTGCAGATATCTTTCCTACACGGATTGCCAACTCTGCCACATCATGATTCGCTTCCTCGAAGCGTTTTTCCTCCCTTTCCTGCTTCGAAAAAGCTCGTATTACTCTGGCACCGGATAAATTTTCCCTAGTTATCAAGGATACCCTGTCCAGGGTCTTTTGTCTAAGCTTATAGTAGGGAACGGATTTCTTCATGACGATATAAAGTACCAGAGAAACCAATGGGGCTACAATTAAAAAAATGAAAGATAACTGAATATCCAATAGCATTGCCATTACAATTGATCCAATAACCAGAAATGGTGCCCTGACAACCAGCCGAATCAACATAGCTACCGCCAGCTGAATTTGATTGACATCATTGGTTATGATCGTAATTAGTGAGTTGGTTCCTACTTTATCTAATTCACCATGGGACAGGGTATTGATATGGGCAAATAGATCATTTCTCAGCATGGTCCCAACACCTTGGGAAGCCCTGGCTGCACTATATTGGCAAATCAAGGCAAAGATAAGGCCCATCGCCCCCAACAGTAGGATGATGCCACCCCGCCCAAGGACATAGGCCTTATCCCCATTCTTTATTCCTACATCGATAATTGAAGCCATTACCAAAGGTACAATCAACTCAAAGACTGCTTCCATGAATTTAAAAAATGGTCCAATAATTACTTCTTTTTTAAAGTATTTTAGATATCTTGCAAGACGTCTCATTTCATCGCTCCGATTTCTTTTTCGCTGTTATTATGTGTTTTTTATACTGTAGTCTATAATACAATCTTCCAACATTTCAAAAATTGTATATAAACATATTTTCATAAGTAGATTTATGTGATTTATTTTGCCATAAAATTGGTTCTCTTGTCAATATGATGAGCCATCCTTAGCCATTCTACAAAGGCGGTAAAACTCTTCTGCAAATTGTTTATCTTGTACTGATGTCCGTTTCTTAGTATGCCCTCCAATCCGCTCCCCTGCTCTACGGCGTTTCTTAGCAATATCACGTTCCATCAACATAAGATCAATATTATGATTTGTATATACCTTTCCATTATGATGAATGGCATAGGCCCCCTTTCCCAAAGCCATTGCCGCGACACCATAATCCTGAGTTACTACGATATCTCCTTTCTTAGTCCGATTAATTAGTGCAAAGTCAACTGCATCAGGAGCCTTACATACTGAAATAATCTCACTATACTCTGAAGTAAGAATATGACTGGTATCAATTAGCATAAGAACAGGTATTTTTAATTTACTTGCAATATCTTCAATGATCTCCTTAACCGGGCAGGCATCTGCATCGACTAATATCTTCATATTCACCTCCATATAATACCATCTAAATTTTTATGTCTAACAAAAAGGGTTAAAAATACAGTTGTAGAACAATTCCATCTTTCCTTAATCAAGATTTCTAAAGATCAAGATGATAAATTTCGGTATAAGTTAATTTCCCTTGAATCCGTTCGGATTTCATAAGATGAATCCTTGATACTTCCATTGTTTTTGGTAAAATACTTTTTTCAATGCTCATAATCTGAAAATTCTTACCCACAGTTACCTTTCTTCCCAGGGTAAGATGCGGCTTGAATTCCCGGTCTTCAATTGGGAGACCAGCCTCCCTTAAACTCTTTGCCACCTCCTGCTGAAGATACCACAGGGAAGATTCTTTTGCAACACCGACCCAATAAAGATCCCCTTCCCTGCGTTTAAATCTACCTAACCCTCCAAGGAGAAGCTGGAAGGGAGGTACATTCGCTTTTAGAATAGCCTCCTTCATGGCTTTCATAGCAGCATCCGGCCGATCTGTTTCACCAATAAAGTTAAGGGTCAGGTGCAAATTCTCCCTGCGTGTAAAGTTACCGCTAGTAGAATAATATGTTAGTTCTTCTATAATCTTAGATAAATAGTCTTTTATTTCCTCATCCAAGGTAATTGCTGTAAATAGTCTCATATTTTCACATCCCATAGATTTAATAAGTAAAGTATAACATATTTAAAATTATTCAATAGGATATACTTTACTAATTTTCTCCGACCACAATAGTACTTTCGTATCTATTATTCATAAATTTGTATTTATATAATTGTAATCTTTCTTTGTAGCCGATATAATAGTATAGTAACTTAAAAAATGTTAAGGATGTATACTATATTTAGTATCACTTACATATTTACGAAATAAATTATATAGTATTATATTGTAATTACTTGCATTTAGAATGGGGAGATTTTAATTATGAAACGAAAGCATATCTTGGGACGTATCAGTGGTATCACGCTACTGGCATTCCTTTCTTTATTTATTAATCAACTATTATCTTCCCCTGAAAGACAGGATGATGTAACAAGTTTACACAACCAGAGGACAGACATAATTGAAGTCCATTTTATTGATGTTGGACAGGGGGATTCTATTCTTATTGAAACCAGTGATGCATCCATGTTAATTGATGCTGGAGAAAACAACAAGGGTACTGTAGTAATAAATTACTTAAAAGCACAAAGCATTGAGAAACTAGACTATGTAATCGGTACCCATCCTCATAGTGATCATATTGGTGGGCTCGATACAGTGATAAAGTCTATCCCTGTCGATAATATTATATTACCTCCCGTATCTCATACAACCCAAACCTACGAAGAAGTATTGGAAGCAATTGAGGATGCGGATTTACAAATAACCATGCCTGTGGTTGGTGACAAGTATACTTTGGGTCCTGCAACCTTTACAATCATTGCTCCAAATTCGGATGACTATCAGAATCTTAATAATTACAGTGTTGGGATCAAATTAACTTACGGTAATAATTCCTTTGTATTTACAGGGGATGCAGAAGCGCTTGCGGAAAAAGAAATGCTTAAGAATGGATTGGATTTATCAGCCGATGTATTTAAACTAGCTCATCATGGGTCAAATACTAGTAATAGTGTGGACTTCCTAGATGAAGTAGACCCTACCTTTGCTATTATTAGTGCTGGTATTGATAATGAATACGGCCACCCCCATTCTGAGGTATTACAAGAGTTATCTCTTAGAAATACTAGGTTATATCGGACTGATCTGCAGGGTACCGTAGTCTTTACTTCGGACGGAAAAACCATATCCGTAAATACATCAGAATATAAACTAACTGAAGATGATTTATTAAATGACTAAGATATTCTTTTGCATATTCTTAGGTCATAATATGGAGGATGATTGATTTGAGTAAACTAATTATTGATCGTTTTGAAGGAAATTACGCGGTTTGTGAAGGAGAGGATAAAACCATAGTGAATATCCCTAAGTACAAGCTCCCTCTTGATTGCAAGGAAGGTGATTGCCTGATTCTTGATTCGGATGGAATGTATCAAAAGGATGTCAAAACGACACAACATAGAGATAATAAAATAAAGGAAAAATTAAATCGTTTATTTAAGTAGCAAAAATTTCCACCTCAATACTACTATATTCGATTAAAAGCAAGATCTATATCCTATTGTAGTAAAAACATAAAACAAATTAGAAAGGAAATTATCCCATGCAAGAATTTGAATCCATATATCCGAAAGACAAGGCTCAATGTTATTCACTGCTTCAAGCACAACTAAAGGCAATGTTAGAAAATGAGACGAATCTGATCTCTAATTTAAGTAACACCTCTGCTTTGATAAATCTTGCATTAGAGGACATTAACTGGGTAGGCTTCTATCTAATGCAGGATAATGAGCTCCAGTTAGGGCCTTTTCAAGGAAAACCAGCCTGTGTCCACATACCGATCGGGAAAGGGGTCTGCGGGACTGCCGTTGCCGAAGGAAGGACACAACTGGTAAAAGACGTACATGAATTTCCTGGGCATATCGCCTGCGATAGTGCATCTCGTTCTGAGATTGTAATCCCCATTCGTAAAGATAATAAAATCATCGGGGTTCTGGATATTGATAGCCCATCTCTTGGAAGGTTTGATCACATCGATCAAGAAGGATTAGAAGAGCTTGTTCGTATCCTAGAGCAATCCATACAATAATCAACTCATAATGATTAAAACCGATGTCACTAATTCATACGAACTGGCCAATTAAAATGGATGTCACCAAATTAATTAATTATAATTGTGTATCCCTATCTTAAGATTCACAGGTTAACTTTGTGGCATCCAATACATCCAAATCTTATAGTAATTCTTTCACCATATTGTAGATTTTCTCCATAAGCTCTTCCATGCTAAGATTCTCACCGTCAACAGTGATATCGGCATACTTTTCATATAAGGGACAACGCTCTTCATAAAGGGATTTTAGCGACTGCCCTTCCCGGAATACGACACCTCGTTGCCGAATATTTCCTAATCGATTTTTTATCGTTTTATAGCTTAATTTAATATACACAATAATTCCAATGTTTCCAAGATGCTCCATTGCTTCCGGGCAGTAAATGACGCTTCCCCCGGTAGCGATTACCGCGTTCTCTGTTTCGATATCCTGATTTACTTGGTTTTCAATTACCTGAAAACCATCTAAGCCTTTCTTTGCAATAATATCCTTTAATAGACATCCCTCCTGCTCCTGAATCAGAAGATCCGAATCGATAAAGGAAAAGCCTATAACCTTAGCCAAAATCACTCCAATCGTACTTTTTCCGGCACCAGGCATTCCAATGAGTACAATATTTTTCATTATTCTGTCCTTTCTGTCTTTACTATCTTCTTTTGTCTACCAAGCAAGCTTGTTTACCTCACTACGATTTCATTTTATCATCATTCTATAGTTTCACCAAGCATTAATTTCCTATAAAAAAGCATGAATATGGGGCTGTCGCATTAATGATAAATAGCATATGATTTTTATCCAACGTAAACACGCTCTCGCTCGATTGTCGCTCATAGCGGTACATAAGGCCATGGCATATAGATATTTATCGATATCTATATGCCAAGACCTAAGTACCGATGGCGACAAACGATCTACTTATGGATTAAAAATCATACGCTATTTTTGAAAACCTAAAATCTAATTTACAAGTTTATCATAAAAATGGGGCTGCCGCAAAATTAATGCGACACCCCCTTTAACCATAATTGTTTCATCATATTTAATTCAATTAACTATATAGATATATTTTCTTTCTTTATTCAGTCTAGATTGACTAGCGGTTACTTTTTTTAATGTCTTTCAATCTTTTATCAATTCTTTCATAGATTTCAGTATATTTCTCAGCCAATTCTTCTGGTGAAATTCCTGACAAATCTTGCTTTTCAAGATAAAGCATAGTTAAGGCACTCGCTTTTCCACTGGGGAAGGTATTTAGATTAATCGTTTCACTCATATGAAAACTCCTTTCCTATGTATTCTAGCCTAGTTACTACATGTATTATACATAAAATACCAAATAGTTTCAATAGATTTTATAACTAGCTAATTATATTATAGAAGGAACCTTAAATTATTTATTTTAGTAACTAACTCATATTTAAGATATAATAATTACATTAAAACATTTTTTTGGTTACACATATAATAATATACAAAGAATGGAGGTCTTAATTTGAAGGAGAGACATTTTTTTGCAGGCAATAATACTGCTAAGGGTTTTTATAGCCATTTTGACCATATCATCAACTTAGAGGATGCGAAGCACTACTATATCCTAAAGGGAGGACCCGGTGTTGGAAAAAGTTCATTTATGAAAAAGTTCGCTTCCATTATGTCCTCTAAGGGGCATTCTATAGAATATGTTCATTGCTCCAGTGATAAGGATAGTATGGACGCAGTTGTAATACTGGAACTTAAGCTAGCATTCGTGGATGGAACTGCTCCCCATGTCGTTGATCCAATCTATCCAGGAGTTGTGGATGAGATACTTAATTTGGGACATTTTCTAGATGATACTAAGCTAATGAAGTATAAGGATGAGATTATTCAAACCAGTAAAGCAAAGACCCATATTTATAAGAGTGCTTACCGCTATTTGGCATGTGCAAATCTAATACAGGAAGATATTCATTCGATTTACGATCAAATGACCAATATCTCTAGCTTTCTAAAGCTCAGTGAGGAAATCATCCATGAGATATTCCATTTATCCGATAGCAAGGATGATGGTAAGAAACCAGGTAATATCCGTAAACTCTTTTCGGAATCCTATACCTCTGATGGTTATATCAGTTTTACAGACTCCCTTTGTGCTGAAAGGAAAGTATGGTCCATCCGGGGCAATAATACGAATTTCACCTCAAGGCTTTTCGAACATGTCGTTCTAGAAGCTACCAAAAAAGGATATGATACAGAATGCTTCTACCGTCCTTTAAACCCCGATAAAATACAGCATGTACTTATTCCTGATTTAAATCTGATGCTTCGAAGCGATGAAGACAAGGGATATGCCAAAGCAGATAAGGTAATCGATCTGGGTTCCTTAATGGATCGGTCAAAATTGAATTCCCTATCCCACGATATAGAAAGTAAGCAACTTCAATACGATAGCTTTATCTCGCATGCATTACAGCAACTCTCTCAGACTAAGAAGCTACATGGAAGCTTGGAGAAAATCTATGTTGGCGCTATGGATTTCAAAGGAGTAGATCAGACCTTTGAAAGTCTTGTGGCAAAATATCAATAAGACAGATGCTGAGATCGTTTATATATGCTATGCATATGCTGTGCATAGACCGTTTATCGCCATAAGTACAAAAGGCCCCGCGGATAAATATCGATCGATATTTGTCTGCCGGGCCATTGTACCGCTATAAGCGACAAACGAGCGAGAGCCTGTCTAGGTCGGATAAGATATACCTTATTTTCGATAACCTAAAATATAGTATACAATCTTATCTTAAAAAAGCGCTGTATAAAATTGTTGATATATTATTGATATTTTGCTATGTTTCTTTCGTTATAGCAACGAAGGCCATCTCTTAAGTTATCGCTGTATGCAGTATTTCTATCCCATCGGGTTGCATTCTTATAAAATCCTTTTGTACTGTCTTCTTCCTTAATAAAGCTAAAACCTAAGTTGCAGCCTAATGGTACCATTGTAATGAAAGAAACAGGTTTATCATACATAATTTTTTCACCCTTCTCATTTTGTTATAATAAGAGGTTACAATACATTATATGTATGATAACTTATCCTATTTAGTCCTTAATAAGCATGACTTGCAAAACAACAAGATATTTTTAAATAATATTAGAGAATTATTGCGCTTGGTAAGCTTCTCTAATATCCTCAATCATTTCTGTAATAGAGGCAATTCCTCCACCGGATAGATACCAAATATCTGGATCCAGAGCAATGATTTTTCCATTTTTTGCAGCATTCGTTTCATTAACTAAATCGTTGTCCAATACGGTGTTAGCTGTATTAGAACCTCCAACAACTACCGTACGATCCACAACAAATAGAATGTCCGGATTAATCTCTGAGATATATTCAAAGTTTGCAGTCTGTCCATGAGTAGAGGCTTCAATTGCTTCGTCCGCTGCTTTTACACCTAAAACATCATGGATAATTCCAAACCTAGATCCTTTACCATATACGCTTAAAGCACCATCGTTAGTTAGTAGAATTAGAGCCTTCTCTTCACTCTTGGAGGTAAGTTCCTTTACCTCTTCAATCTTTTGATTAATGGTATTAAGAATTTCTTCTGTCTCCTGCTGTTTTCCAAAGACCTCTGCCACATATCCCAGATTTGAAGAGAAGTCTTCCATATAGCTATCACCATTTAATTCTACATAAATTGTCGGGGCAATCTCTGCTAGCTGCTCATAATAGTCTTGCTGTCTACTGCCAATAAAGATAACATCCGGTTCGAATTCAAAGATTGCTTCAAGATTGGGTTCCTTAATTCCTCCAGCATTGGTTACATCCCCATAGTGCTCTAAATATGCGGGTAGACTATCCACTGGAAGAGCAAGCTCGACATCAATTCCTAAAGAATCGATCATATCCAAGATACCAAAATCAAAAATCACTACCTTTTTTACATCGGAAGGAATTGAGACAGTTCCCATAGAATGATCAACGCTTATCACTTCTTGATTATTGTTTTGATCCGAAGAGGCATTCGTATCTTCGGTATCCTCCTTAGCAGAAGCATTCGTATTTGTATTCGTATTGTTAGACTGTTTTTGGCAGCCTGTGAATATCGTTAACATCATTGTTGCAGCAAAGATCATATAAAGAAATTTCTTCATAATAAACTCTCCTTTGATTTTATTTAGATTAAGAGGAAACTTGTAATGCAAACTTCGCTCAAAAACTGTATATGTTGTATATAATCTTAGAATCTTTCTTAGTTATAATATACACAGATGTTTTTACCGCAACATCTCTGTATTGGTATATCCATACCATAAACATCATACAAGGTTTCTGTATTTATAATCTCCGATGTATCCCCATGCTTCATAACTTTTCCGTTCTTCATGGCTACGATGTAATCTGCATAGCAAGATACAAAATTAATATCATGAATTACTACCATAATTGTTTTACCCAATTCTCTTACTAATCTTTTTAGTACTTTCATAATAAGTACAGAATGCTTCATATCCAGATTATTCAGAGGCTCATCCAAAAAGATATATTCCGTATCCTGGGCGATTACCATAGCAATAAAGGCCATTTGCCTTTGACCACCACTCAATTCGTCCAGATAGCGATCCTGAAGGTCAAGCAGTCCCATATACTCCAAGGCATCATTTACATGCTTTTGGTCCTCCTCTGTCAGATTACCCTTAGCATAAGGAAACCTACCAAAAGAGACCAGTTCTCGAACGGTTAATCGGATATTCAAATGGTTCGTTTGCTTTAGTATAGATAAACGCTTGGATAGATCTCCGCTCTTCCAGTCCTTAAGTTCCCTGTCGTCAATGAATACCTCTCCACCGTCCTTTTTCAGTGTTCGGCTGATAAGAGATATCAGCGTGCTCTTTCCAGCTCCATTGCTTCCTATGAAAGCAATGATTTTACCTTTGGGTAGCTCAAGATCTACTTGATCCACTACCGCTTTATTACCATATTTTTTTGTGACATTTTTCAATGCAATCATCGCTTACTCTCCTTTAACATGAGGTACAAGAAATAAATCCCTCCGATAAAATTGATTATTACACTTACTGTGGTTGAAAACTGGAATACCCTTTCGGTAATTAATAAGCCAAAGGTTAAAAACAGAACACCAAGAAAAGTTGCAGCCAAGGTTAACTCCCGGTGATGATAGGTATTCATAATCTGCCTTCCTAGGTTGACCACCAGGATACCAAGAAAGGTAATCGGCCCAACCAAGGCAGTCGATACGGATATTAAAACGGCAGATATAATTAAGGTCTTTAACACCAGTCCTTTATAGTCAACTCCTAAGTTAATTGCATGATCCGGACCAAGTGATAATACATCCAAATAGGGAATATCCTTGATTGAGATAAGTAGGACGGCAAATGCTGTTAAAGCGCTTACTAGGATTAAATCCGTATTGACGTTATTAAAGCTAGCAAACATTTTCCCTTCTAATACGGAAAACTCATTTGGATCTAGTAGCACCTGCATAAAGGTAGCTAATCCATTGAATAATCCTCCAAAAATCATACCGGTTAGCACTAGAAAGTAAACATTCTTTCTCTCCCCACGAAACAGTAATAAGAAGAGGCTGATTGCTGCTAGTACCATAATAGCAACCGAAATTAAAAAGTTTGGA
This sequence comes from Clostridiales bacterium, assembly GCA_012519195.1. Taxonomy (GTDB): domain Bacteria; phylum Bacillota; class Clostridia; order Lachnospirales; family Lachnospiraceae; genus Mobilitalea. The sequence goes on from JAAYQP010000152.1 coordinate 14,239, forward strand.
TATCCTGTCATCATGGAAAGCTGCTTCGATCCAAAGAAAAATTCTACAACGGTCTGGATAAAAAGATAAAGCGAATCCAATCCCATTACACTCGGTGTTAAAATATGATTGTTTGTTATTGTTTGAAACGCTACGGAGGAATAACCGATGCTATAGCTTACAATGATTACTGCGATAATCTTTACTAGACGTTTTGGCATATAAAAATCAAAATTTTTCTCCGTAATGCCAAGGAATAAAAACAAAGCAATGATAATCACGTTCAGCAGGAACAGTAATAAAAGGTTTCTTTTACTATGATTTCTTTTTGCATTTATCCTCTGTTCCATTTGCTCTTCCTCCTAAATAGTAATAATAGGAATAAAATACTTCCCAGAACGCTGACGATGACGCTGATGGAGACCTCATAAGGAAAGAGAATTAACCTTCCAATCATGTCACATACCAGAAGAAATAAGGCACCGACGATCGCTGTAACCGGTAAGGAATTTTTTAAATTATCTCCCATAAACATGGTTACAATATTGGGAATGATAATTCCAACAAAGGATATGCTCCCTACCGTAACTACAACAGTAGATGTAATAACAGCCACAATAACCAATCCAAGGGAAACCACAGATCTATGATTCAATCCTAGATTTTTCGAGAAGCTTTCTCCCATCCCTGCTATAGTAAATTTATTCGCGTAAAAATAAGCAATGAATAGAAAGGGAATGCCAAGATAGAGGAGCTCATATCTACCCTTAATCACCAATGAAAAATTACCTTGTAGCCAGGAGGACATGTTTTGAATTATATCAAATCGATAGGCAAAAAAACTTGTTATGGCACTAATAACATTACCCAGCATCATACCGACTAATGGAACGACCATGGCATTCTTAAATCGCATTTTTTGTAGCAGTTGCATAAATACTATCGTTCCAGCCAAAGAGGTGACAAATGCAATAAACATTTTTAAGATCGATGCCTGACCACCAAAGAAAAGTATGGCAAGCATAACTCCGAATCTGCTCCACTCCATGGTTCCAGCTGTTGATGGTGAAACAAATTTATTACCTGTAATTGTTTGCATAATTAAGCCTGCTATACTAAGGCTAGATCCGGTTACCAAGATACTGATAAGCCGTGGAATTCTACTGACGATAGCCAAGTTGATATCCTCCTGGCTGTTGGTAAAGATTCCGAACAAATTAAAATCTTTCACACCTATTGTTAAGGAAATGATGGATACGATTAGTAGACTCAATATCCAAAATAAGCGTGTATGTAAAATGCTCCTTACCTGTCCATTCATAATATCCTCCTTGTGGCTATTAGCATTCTTTTAAAACTCGAACCTAAAGATAACATAATTGAGAATGATTGTCAATATCATAAACAACAAATTCTATACTTTATTTTACTACCAAAGGTAATTAATCCATTGTATAATGACTATGGAATAATATATTGCATAAAATCTTGTTTACTATGTTGCATTTTTTATGCAAAAGTACAGATGACCAAAAGATATGTCATTATTTTAAATGGAAATTATTTATAGTAATCTATATAATTTACTCATAGAGATTGTTAATCTCTAATATTTTTTAGGGAAAAGGAGAGGGATTTATGAAAAAGTTAATATCTATCGTACTTATCTTAGCAATGGCTTTAAGCCTTGCAGCTTGTGGCAAGAGCAAACCTACAACAAGCAATGAACCATCCGATAAATCAGCTACGAAATCTGAGGATACCTCCAAAGCTGATACTCCTAAGGAAGATACTGCCAAAGAAGATACATCTTCAGAAGCAGCAAAAGGGCCATCCGGAACTGTCGTTGTCTATTCTCCTCATGAGGCTGATCCGCTGAATGCTGGTATCAATATGTTTATGGAAGCTTATCCCGATATCCAGGTTGAAGTGGTTGCTGCTGGTACTGGTGAGCTACTAAACCGTGTGGCTGCTGAATCTGCTAACCCTATTGCGGACGTATTCTGGGGCGGCGGTGCAGATTCCTTGGCTGCATTTAAAGAGTATTTTTCACCCTATGTATGTGCAAATGATGCTGTAATCGAAGAAGCATACAAAGATCCAGAGGATCTATGGATCGGCGAAAGTCCATTACCTATGGTACTTTTCTATAATAAGGAACTTATTGAAAGAGATAATATGACAATTCCTACCTCATGGAATGATTTGTTAAATCCTGAATGGAAAGGTAAAATCGCCTATGCTATGCCTTCCAAATCCGGTTCCGCTTATACCCAGCTTTGTACTATGCTGTTAGGGCATGGTGGCAAAGAAGACGGTTGGGAATTTATTGAAAAATTATATGATAACCTAGACGGTAAGATTCTTGACTCTTCAGGAAAATGCCATAAGATGGTAGCCGATGGTGAATTCCATGTTGGTATTACGATTGAAAAATCAGCAGTACAGTATGCAGATAATCCTAATCTTGGATTTGCATACCCAGAAGATGGTACCTCTGCAGTTCCAGACGGTATCGCATTGATTAAGGGCGCTCCAAACGAAGAAAATGCAAAAATCTTTATTGATTATGTAACCTCCAAAGAATTCCAAGAGGCGGAAAATAGAGATTGGGGTCGTCGCCCTGTTCGTAACGACATCGAAGTAACCGGTATGGCAAAATTAAGTGAATTAGTACTTGTCGATTATGATTTCGACTGGGCAGCAAAGGAAAAAGAAGCCATCATTGAGAGATTTAACGAAATCATGGTTGACTAATCTAGGAAACGAATGATTCTTAGATAGCACAATAGAATGGAGGCATTTCCCAAGAAATGTCCTCCATTTTTATAAAAGTCCTTCCCAAAGAATAATTTATGTATTACAAAGAATATTTTATATACTAAGGAAGAAGGCCTCTTATTAGATCACGTAAACAAAAACCAAATCACATTAATTAAATTTTATGACTAGGAGGTTTTGGCTATGAGCCATGCAGTAATTATTAAGGATGCAGTTAAGAAATACGGTAACTTTACGGCGCTCAATGGAGTAAACTTAGAAATCAATCCCGGGGAATTCTTTACTCTTCTGGGACCTTCCGGTTGTGGCAAAACCACATTGCTTCGTATGATTGCAGGATTTAATACGGTAGAAGGTGGGTCAATTTATTTTGACGATAAAATGATTAACGACCTAGAGGCCCACAAACGTGACATTGGAATGGTATTTCAAAATTATGCGATCTTTCCACATTTAACAGTTGCTGAGAACGTTGCCTATGGTTTAAAGGCTAAGAAGGTCCCCAAAAATGAGATAACCAGACGGGTTGAGGAAGCCTTGGATCTTGTCCAAATCAAGTCTTTAAAGGATCGTAAACCCAATGAATTATCCGGCGGTCAACAGCAAAGAGTTGCATTAGCAAGGGCATTCGTTATTGAACCAAGCGTTCTTTTAATGGATGAACCTTTATCGAACTTGGATGCTAAACTAAGAGTACAAATGAGAACAGTAATAAAGAAGCTTCAAAGAACTCTAGGAATTACTACAATCTATGTAACCCATGACCAAGAAGAAGCCCTAGCAATCTCAGACAGGATTGCTGTTATGCAAAATGGTAATATCATGCAGGTAGGAACTCCGGAAGAAATCTATAAGAAACCAGAAAATAACTTTGTCGCAGGCTTTATTGGGATTTCTAACTTTATTGAATGTGAGATAAAGGGAAGTAAAGAGTCTGCGTCTATCCTCCTAAATCAAAAGGAATTACCGAAAAAAGTGAAATTAAGAAAAGACTATAAAGGAAAAGCAATTCTATCCGCAAGACCGGAACAGCTCTTCTTTTCCGATGAAACCGGAATCCCTGGAACAATCATAATATCCACATTTCTGGGGGATTTTATTGAATATGAAATATTGCTAGAGAATGGGCAAACCATTCAGTTAAATGAATATACCAAGGATGTACACTTTGTAAGACCGGATAATCAGAAAGTAAAAGTTGACTTTAATATTGATGCCGTCAGCATCTATTCCCAAGAATCCGGGGAGGTGATTTCGTGCTAAAGCATAAAATCAAGCTGGATTTCTGGTTTTGGGTAAAGATCTTTGTAGTGCTGGTTATGCTCCTATTTTTAATCTATCCTTTTATCACACTGATTACACGCAGTTTTTTCTCGAATAAGGTAGAAGGAATTACGCTAATGAATTACCAGCGTTTTTTCACAAAGAAATATTATTATTCTGCTCTCGGGCGTAGTTTATTTATCTCTTTTACATCGATGATAACTTGCTTAATCATTGGGGTGCCTGTTGCCTACCTGATGTCCAGATACAATGTTTTCGGCAAGAAATACCTACATATCCTTATCATTATGAGTTTAATGAGCCCACCTTTTATAGGAGCTTATAGCTGGATCATGCTCTTTGGACGCTCTGGTTTAGTAACCCGTTTTTTTGCAGATGTCCTAGGAATTATGCTTCCGAGTATCTACGGGAAAGTCGGTATTATCGCTGTTTTCACCTTTAAGCTATTTCCTTATGTATACTTATATACCTCTGGCGCAATGGGTAGTATCGATTCCAGTCTTGAGGAGGCAGCCGAAAATCTTGGAAGTAATCGTTTGAGAAGGTTATGGACCGTCACCCTTCCCGTAATCATGCCTTCCATCGCTGCCGGCGCGATTATGGTGTTTATGACCAGCCTTGCAGATTTTGGTACACCAATGCTTATCGGTGAAGGTTATACCGTTCTCCCAGTTCTGGTATATAATGAGTATATGAGTGAGATTGGCGGTAATGCCTATCTAGCCAGTGCCTTATCGGTAGTCGTCGTATTTTGCTCAACTTCAATCTTACTTATACAAAAGTTTTACCTCTCCAGGAAAAACTATGTAATGACAGCAATGCGGCCTCCAAAGGAGATTGAGGTACATAAGTTAAAGAGAGTGCTTGTTACCCTTCCGGTCGTATTGGTAACCTTCATTGGTATTCTTCCACAGATCGTAGTCATTGTAAGTAGCTTTATTAAGACTGATTTTACCGGTTTTGTAGGCGGATTTAGTCTTGATAATTATGAAACCATCCTAAGACGTTTATTTAGTAATATCCGGAATACCTTTGTATTCTCTTCCATCGCAATACTCCTTATCATAATTATAGATATGTTAATCTCCTATATTATTGTTCGTCAAAAAGGTTTGACTGCACAGATTATGGACGTTTTGATCATGTTCCCTTATGTGATCCCTGGTGCAGTTTTAGGTATCAGTTTAATTGTTGCCTTTAATAAAGAACCCTTAATATTAACTGGTACTGCTGGGATCATGATTATAGCTTTGGTTGTAAGAAAGTTACCTTATACCGTTCGATCCGGAAGTGCCTTCCTGATGCAAATGGATAAAAGCGTTGAGGAAGCATCCATTAATTTAGGAGTATCTCCGATGAAGACCTTCTTCCATATCACTGCACGACTTATGGCTCCCGGGGTTTTATCCGGTGCTATCTTAAGCTGGATCACCTGTATTAATGAGCTCTCTTCCAGTGTAATGCTGTATGGAGGCAAGACGAGTACCATTTCCGTAGCAATTTATACCGAGGTTGTCCGAAATAGTTATGGTACTGCTGCTGCCCTAGCATCGATACTAACCTTTAGCACCATCCTTTCCCTATTGATTTTCTTAAAAGTAAGCAAGGGAAAAGTATCCGTTGTATAAAAATGAAGGTTTGGTTTGAAGATGGAAGAAGAAATAGATCAATAAAGATTTATAAATGATAACAGGGGTTGTGTCATCCTCATTTCCACATCTGTACTTATCTGGAAAAGTGATGATACACACCCCTGTTTATTTCAGACTATTATATAGCCTTAACTCGGACCTATATCTATAGTCTTATTATTAACTATTTGGATTTGCGACGATTCGATCCTGATATTCGGAAGGTGAGACGCCGGTAAGTTTTTTAAATAAGGTACTAAAGTAAGCGGTATCGGGATAGCCTACATCACTGGCGACTTGATAAATTTTTGCTCTACAATTTTTTAATAGCATACAGGCAGATCGTATTCGATAATAGGTCAGATAATTGGTAAAGGTATAGCCAGTTTCCTTTTTAAACACACGGCTTAAATAACCTTCACTGATCCCCAAATAGTCTGCAACCAAACTAATAGTGATGTCCTTTTGATAGTGGGACTTAATATATTGAAGAGCCTGTATAATGAATTTATTGGATACATTCTCCCTAGGATTAAATTGGAATTGTATGGGGGGTAAATCCTTATCCGGTTTCGGAAGATTACCTTTGTCCTCTGATAGAAAAATACGCTTGATCGTTGCCTCCAGCTCTCCATCTTTTAAGGGTTTCAGTAGATAATCGCTGGCTCCCGCACGAATGGCACTTTGTGCATATCCAAAATCACTATATGCGGTAAGTAAAATAAATTTTGCCTTACACCCTTCGCTACGAAGTTGCTTAATCATGGTCACACCATCAACTCGAGGCATTCGAACATCCGTTATAATCAACTCCGGTCTCAGCTCTCGGATTAAATCCATCCCCTGCTCTCCATTCGAAGCTTCCCCTATCACGATACAATCGATGGATGCCCAATCAAGTGTTTGAATAATTCCTCGACGTACCATTGCCTCATCTTCAACAACCACCACTCGAATCATTCTCTATCTCCTTTCTGATCGGTAATATTGCAGTTACCGTCGTTCCGATCCCCTGTTCAACAGTTGCTGTCAAACCATATTCACTGCCATAATAGATCTTTATAATATTATTCAGATTATATAGGCCAAAATGCCCTTCTATTTTTGTAACATTACCGGAATTTAACCAATCCATTATGTCCTGACTCATGCCACAACCATCATCGGTAACGCAGATATGTATATTGGATCCTACCTGATCTGCATAAACTATAATCTCTCCCGAATCTCGATTTGCCAAACCATGGATAATTGCATTTTCTACAATAGGTTGCAGCAAAAGTTTTGGTACAAAACAATTCTCCAGTTGATCCGGAATCTCTGCTTCGTAGGTGAATTTATCTGAGAAACGGATTTTCTGTATACTGACATAATTATTAACAGTTTCTAACTCCTGCTTTAAGGTAATAAACTGTTTGCCAGAGATACTTTTTCTAAGAATGACAGCCAAGTTTTCAGCCATACAGGCAATCTCATCAATTTGATGGATTTTTGCACTCCATTTAATACTATCTAGGGTATTGTAGAGAAAGTGCGGATTTAATTGCGTCTGAAAGAGACGAAGCTTTGTATCATTTAGATCCTTCTGCCTTTGCATCAGCCTCTCAACATATCCTTTTAAATCCCTTGTCATATGGTTAAAATTATCCGTTAACTTTCCGAGTTCATCCTTACGGTTGCTTACCACAGAAACCTCCAGATCACCTTCCTTCACTTTATCCATGGCCTGAGTCAATCTGCTGATAGGATAAGCTAACCGGTGACCTAAGTAGAGGGATATCATAATACAAAGTCCCAAGCAAAGAATACCGGTAATCCAGCTAATCCGATACATGGTACGTACCGTAGAATTAGAAATTGCAGAATGCTTTTGCAGGATAACATAAAAGCCGGAATGTGGTTCCCTGGCATAGGTATAGTAAAAGCTCGGGTCCGTTGTCTGATTCTTTAGATTCATGATTACTTCCTCGCTATACTCGCTATCAGAGGAATAGTTTAGATTAAAATAAGAATCCGTAATAAAGACCGTATCCCGTGAAGAATAGGAGCCCTCCAGAAGTGAATCAAGATTTGCCTTTGTAACTCCCATAACCACATACCCCATCTTTGAGCCGGCACTATTCTGTAAGGAGCTTGCAGTCTCAAAGATTACATCCTTATCCGGATGAAGATTCGTATCCGTTGCTTGGTAGACGGTGGTTTTGCTATAACGTACCTTATGTAGGATTCCCCAGTAAATTGGACTAATAACCGGTG
>JAAYQP010000153.1 GCA_012519195.1 Clostridiales bacterium
CCAAGGTTGGAGCAGCTGCCTACCTCAAAGTATTTCTTCTGTCTTGGAGACCATGCTTCCACATCAACGGATTTTACCTTTAAATCTGCCAGATCACCGGAACAGCACTCCAAAGTTCTAACCGGAATATCCAAGGAGCGGAATAGGTCAACAGTGTTTTGCCATAGCTTATCAAACCACATCATACTATCTTCCGGTTTGCATACAACAATCATTTCCTGCTTTTCAAATTGATGGATCCGATAAACTCCCCTTTCCTCAATACCATGGGCACCTTTCTCTTTACGGAAGCAAGGTGAATAGCTGGTCAGGGTCTGCGGCAACATATCCTCTTGTAGAATCGTATCAATAAATTTACCTATCATGGAATGTTCACTGGTACCGATAAGATATAGATCCTCACCCTCGATTTTATACATCATAGCTTCCATTTCTGCAAAGCTCATAACACCAGTAACCACATCGCTACGAATCATAAAGGGAGGAATACAGTAGGTAAATCCTCGGTCAATCATAAAGTCCCTTGCGTAAGCAATTACTGCGGAATGTAGTCTTGCAATATCCCCCATCAGATAGTAAAAACCATTGCCCGCAACTTTTCTGGCACTGTCCAGATCAATCCCATTAAACTTCTCCATGATCTCTGTATGATAAGGGATTTCATAGTCAGGTACGATTGGTTCTCCGTAACGGCATACCTCTACATTCTCACTATCATCCTTACCAATTGGAACACTGGGGTCAATAATATTGGGAATTGTCATCATAATTTTTTTGATTTTTTCAGCCAGCTCCGTTTCTTTTTTTTCAAGTTCTGATAGATGGGCAGAGAAGGCTGTAACCTGTTCCTTCATCTTCTCAGCTTCATCTTTCTTTCCCTGAGCCATCAATCCCCCGATCTGCTTTGAGATCCGGTTCCTTTCTGATCTTAGATTATCTGCTTCCTGTTTTACATTTCTACTTTCTTGATCTAATGCAATAACTTCATCTACAAGTGGTAATTTGCTATCCTGGAATTTATTACGGATATTCTGTTTAACAATTTCTGGATTTTCCCTAAGGAATTTAATGTCTAACATTTGATACCTCCTAAATTATTTATCTTTGAATTTTAATTTTACCTATACATTATTTTATTGAATAGGTAATTCTGAGAAATTTCCTATTCAATAAAAAAACCTTCCACCCCATATAACTATGGGACGAAAGGAATCCGTGTTGCCACCCAAATTGCTGGTTCTACAAGTTACTTGCTTGAACCTAGCCACTTATTCGTACGATAAAGGGTACGAACCTCTCGACTCATCGCCGACAGCTCCAAAAGTGGAAAGATTACACATTCCACCGATTCCCACCACCCATCGGCTCTCTGAAGAAATGTTATAATCGTAGCTTTTATCATCGCTGGTTATTGCTATATTTTACATCATTATATATTCTTTTATTCAAAATAGCAAGGGGCAGATTAGCCTTTCTTTTTTGCATTCTGTAGAGTAACAATAATAAAATCATACCTAAAATCATTAAAAGACCTATGATCTCTAAAGCAATCTGATCTTTTGTATGCTTTTGCTTCACGGCCAATCCTCCTTACCAAGCAAAATTTTTCTATACTTATTTATATGTTTTTAATTGGCAGCCATTTAAGAACATCTTGGATCATTTCATCCCAATACTTCCATTGATGATCGCCAGGAGCCTCCTTATAGGTCAAGTCATATCCAAGCTCCTCCAGATGTTTTCTCATCCTGCAGTTATCCTGATATAGAAAGTCCTCCGTACCACACCACATGTATAGTTTAGGTAGGGTTTTTCCTGATTCCTTTAGTTTTTGCGCTAATGTAAATAGATCATTTTCACTGCCAGCGATTTTATCCAATGGGCCGAATATATTTTTCCAGAATTCACTCAAACTCAGATCTTGCTGATTAATCCGATTCACGTCCATTGCTCCCGATAGAGAAGCTGCTGCACAAAAGCGATCGGATGCACCCAATGCCATCTTAACCGCTCCATATCCACCCATAGATAGACCTGCCACAAAATTATCCTCTCTTTTTTCTGACATGTTAGGAAAAAATTCACGGCAGATCTGCGGTAGCTCTTCCGAAATAAAGGTCCAATACCTTAGTCCATGGTACATATCCGTATACCAACCTAGATGAGTCGTTGGCATAACAACCGCAATTCCCATATCCTGCACATAACGTTCGATTGAAGTTCTTCTTTGCCAAATTGTATGATCGTCACTCATCCCATGTAGGAGGTAAAGAGTAGGATATTTTCCATCCGATCCCCTTCCCTCTGCACCAATTTGTCCCTGCGTCTTCTGAGGCAGGATTACATCCATCTGCATACACATACCAAGTACATTAGAGAAAAAATTTACATGTAATAGGGCCATAGTAACACCTCTTTCTATCCATTTTTCAATATTATACCATAGCAAAACACTTTCGTAATGATATTATTGATATAAAAAATCTATTTTGTTAAAAACTTATTAAGTAATATAATTCGCTAGCAATATATTCTCTCCAGCTTACATATAATATTTTTATAACCTGTACCAGTTATATTTTCTCATCTTATGATTAAACTTAAGTATATTGTTATTGATTAAGCTTCAAAACTGTTTTTCCTAATTTATACTTATCTTCTAATATTTAAAAATAAAGGTTGCAATCTCGTTCTTATTCAATTATAATAAATATTAGTAGTAGTTCCTATTATTAATATATTTTTTATAGTTATTTTATGTCTTTTTAACAGAAAGACCCAAATCATTGTTTCCGCCCCTTAGAAAAGTATTTTATTTAGAAATAAGAGAAAAGAGGCGGTTACGATCTAAATAATTTTACACAAACTTCGCTCAGATACAGTATATCTTGTATATGAAATCGATATAATAAGAAAGTTTCATAAATACTTATATAATAATAACGGAAAGGAGAATTATATTTATGGCAGAGGTATTATTCTATCGTTGTGACAGATGCGGTAATATGGTAGCGCTCATTAAGAATGGAGGAGGAACCCTAACCTGCTGTGGCCAAGATATGACACCATTGAAAGCCAATACTACAGATGCAGCTCAGGAAAAGCATGTTCCTGCAATTGAAAAAGAAGATGGTAAGATTAAAGTTACCATTGGCTCGGTACTTCATCCTTCCATACCGGAGCATTATATTGAATGGATTGCTCTAGTAACCGAAGATAAGGTTTGGATCAATTATCTGGAGCCTGGAATGGAGCCAAGAACCGAGTTCCCTGAAGTAGAATCTGGTAGTGTTTATGAATATTGCAATCTACATGGTCTTTGGAAGGCAGATTTCTAATCATATCTTACTTACTAATTAATAATCATTCCTTTAAGAAAGGTTGTTACAAGCTAGATCTTGTAACAACCTTTCTTTATTGCCATTAAATCAATTCTCTTTCTAATATCAGTTACTTTCCTTAAGTGGAAAAGCTTCTTTATCTTACACCCTTGATTTTACGATTATATGATATTAAACATACAAGCTGAATAAACTTTACTAATCAGATAAAAGGAGAATAATTGTGGAAAGAAAATGGTTTTCCAGTGGTTTGCTCTTTTTTATAATAATTAGTATCTTCTTCTATAAAACTCACCTAGATGGAAGGTCTACCCTCAATACTTTTACAGGATCTTACGATTATAGGGTAGCATCAAAAACCCTTGGGAACGGAACAAATAGGAAGATCATAGGAGAATATGAAATAAAGGATATTCCTTATATCACGGAACGGACAGAAAGCTCCTATCCCCAAGTAGTTGCAGGTGCTAACCAGAAAAAGCTAGATAAATGGAATCAAATTATTCAGGAGGATTTTGATAAAATCCTTCAGATTTATTCTTTTGATCCATTTGCTGAGTTACCGAGTTCTCCTACGGAACCTCCTAAGGTGATACTACGTATTAGTTATGAGATAAAACTGCTTAATAACCAATTTTTAAGCATCCTTTATCTTGCATCCTATCATAATCCCTATTCTGCCCATCCAACAGAGTTGGTCTATACAACCAATATCGATACTAGAAAGGATGTTAGATTAAGACTTAAGGACTTGATCAAACTAGATTCTAACTTTGTGAGTTACTTAAGAGAGTGGAGCTTTATTACAATGGAACCAAAAAACCCTATGTGGAATGCCGTTATTAAAACCATTCTAGATGATATGAGTGACGAGCAACTAATGACAGGTCTGGAAACTGCTGACCAGATAGGATCCGGCAACCGATGGGGAATTTATACTTATCTGACCTCAGAAAATTTCGGTGTAAGTATATCCGTGCCACATTTTGCTGGTGACCATGTAGAACTTGAGAAAGCATATGAGGAACTCAAGGATTATTTGAAACCAGAATTTGATTGGAATTTAACTAAGAATTGAAGATTACGACAATTTTCAACTTGTTTATACTTTTTATGCATTGTATAACATAAGATAAGATGTTTTACTGAATATTTGTAAAATTAATTTATTTTTTCTAAATTGTACAAAAAATCAATCAATTGGAACAAATGATAATTTTACTTTACTATTATTGAGACATAATACCTCTGAAAGGCGGCAATATTATGACATCTTATGAACTATGTATATCTAGTCTAGGTTGGGAAAGTCCTGATCCCAATAGAGTGTTACCTACCTTTGCCTGACAGCGTTTCCGCATACACTGTATAACAGACGGCTATGGACATTTAAAAACACCGGAACAGGAACTTTTTCTTTCAAAAGGCTATGGTTTTATTATTTTTCCCGGAACCACTCCAAACTATCATCCGGATCGTGATAGACCCTGGGAATATTTCTGGATGAGTTTTTCCGGTAAGCTTGCCGAAAAGCTAATCGAAGCTTCTTGTATTACTAGGCAATCACCTATGTTTCGCTTTAATTGTTCATCTATGGAAATGCGAATCCTTTTAAGTAATTTTTGCCGTGCTAAACTGATGCAAAATACAACGGAGAAGGAGCTTGCTGATTATCTGTGTGAATTGTTTCGCCAAATTACACCCTATCAGTCAGGCAAAAAAAGCAAATCACAGTATTTTGAACTTTGCCTAAAATTTATCCATGAACATTATAGTGAAAATATCTCTATACAAGACATCGCCAATCATGTAGCAATTGATCGTACATACCTTTATAAACTGTTTAAATCGGAACTTGGTATATCACCGCAAACCTATTTAATAGATCAACGAATTGCTCAGGCTTGCAAGTTGCTTCGCGCCACAGACCTCAATGTTACAGAAATCGCTTTGTCCGTAGGGTTCAAAGATTTTTCAAACTTCTCACGTCAGTTTAAAAAACGGGAAGGCATATCTCCTTTGAAGTTTAGAACCCAATGTAGTAAAGAAAACGTTTTTCTATCATTTTAAAATAACAAACCCAAGCAAGGTTGTGTATCCAAATGAAGCCGGCTTCCTATTTAAAATTTAATAAATATCAATGATATAGATATCTATTTAATTTTACTCATCCTGGATACGTAACCTTGCTGAGATAGCTTCGCTAAGTAGGTTTGTTGTGATAGCATAGACGCCATCTTTTAACATTCTTTCGATCTCCTTAAGATTATCAACAGTCCAAAAACAGAAACGAACACCAGCATCAAATAGCTTTTTCTCTGCCTCATTAGTAATATTCCTATAATCAAGATTAAAAGCATCAAATGCTTGATCCTTTGAGTTGTTATAAAAATATATCATTCTATCAGCATCAGACTCATTTATTATTTCGGCATCCGATTTTATGCCAGAACATGTGGTATTTAAATAATACTTATATTTTGCCTTTCTATCCGTTTCAACCCAATACTCTCCAGTAAACACCGTACGTTCTTCCATTCCATACTCACGCAGGAGCCGTAATACTGGTTCAAATACTTCTTTTTCTTTTAAATCGCAATTTAATCCGATCTTTTCTGGGACTACAAGTTCAAGCACATGTCTAAATGTGAGATAAGTATCCAGCCTATTTACATCAATAGGGTCATGAGCTAAATAAATCTCCCCATCATACAACCTAAGATCCACTTCTATGAAATCAGCTTTCCACTTTAAAGCGGTTAATATATACTCCAGCGAACCAGGGACGGTACCCTCACATCCAGAATGAGCTACAATAATTGTTCGTTTCATGGTGCCACCTGCTTTCACATTATCTTGATATAACGAACGGTACAGACTCTAGACTGTACCGTTCCTTATTGTATAATTTATGTAACAATTTTAGGACAAACAAATTACTGAGCTGCAATCCACTCTTCAACTTCTTTTTGAGCAGCTGAGAGAACTTCAGCAGGAGATTTGCCATTCAGTGTTACATCTTCAACTGCGGTAGTCAAAATACCTCTAGCTTCGCCAGCACGATAAACATAACGTGGAGTCCACAGATATTGTAGAGTATCCATTATAGCAGATATGTTCTCGTTGTTAGCAATTCCATCAAATTTTAAAGCATTTTTAATTACTGGTAAACCTTCATTGCGTTGATTCTCCCAGAAGTACTCTGCAAAGAAATCACTCGATGTAAACTTTAAATATTCCCAAGCAGCGTCTTTAACCTTGCTGTTTGATGCCATAACAATTGGACTACCCGCAAACATACCGCCCATACCATGTTCTTCATTTATAAATAAGCGTGATACAGCATAACGGTCAGACAGACCAAGGGCTTCAATATTATTAATAACTGCAGGGTTAGCACGTAAATTAATAGCAATATTGTTATTCTCAGTGCCAAATAGCTCGCCACCTTGGTTAACCATAACACCTTCAGGAGCATATTTGTTCAACTCAACCAAAGTCTCCATAGCCTTTATCATAGTGTCACTGTCGAAGTTCATAACTAGTTCAGCTGCAGTATTACCGGTACCCCAAGTTCCACCGTAATACTCATTGATGTTCATAACAGTATCTCCACCATCGGTTCCTTTATGGAAAATACCGTAGTTTTGTTCTCCTGTAACCGGATTTGTTCCAGTCATTTTCTTAGCGCAATCCATAACCTCTTCAAGAGTAGGTTGAGCAGATAAATAAGGAACTCCCCATTCATCAAATATTTGTTTATCATAAACGATGAATCTTGTATCTGCGATCAAGGGCAATCCATAGATCTGAGGATCACTATCGCTGACACCAACAACCTTCCAACCATCAATCTGACCATCGATGTAAACGCCAATGTCAAAGTTATCCTTATCAATATAAGGTTGTAATGGCTCAAGTAAATCCTGTGCAGCTAGGGCTGCAATACCAGGAGCCTGATATAAATCTGCCTCGCCTGCCATAATCATAGATTGAGTCTTCTTCTGATAATCATCCCAACCCATTATAATGTATTCAAGATCGATATCTGGATTTTGCTTCTCAAACTCTTCTTCAAGGATCTTTACGCCCTTACGGGTTTCACCTGAAATAGGGTCTGTTGAATCCTCTAGCTTAAAATCACCAATCCACTGTACCTTTAAGGTAACTTTCTCACCTGAGCTTTCTTTTTCTGCCTTATCACTACTTGCTGTTGTAGTCTCTTTACTACCTGATGCAGTCTCATTGCCGGCTGACTTATCATCCTTTGTGTCCTTACTACTAGCGCCACATCCCACCATTAAAATGACCATTGCTACTAGAAGAATACTAGCAAAAAACCGGGTTATTTTTTTCATAAACACTTCCTCCTTTTAAAATATATAAATTCACCGCATGATTGCGGAATTTACCAAATTATTCTTTAATACCGCTTAAAGCAATACTTTGGATGATATACTTCTGTAGAAATAGGAATACAATCAATACAGGGATGATACCAAGGAAAGCAACGCACATGGTACTACCCGCCATTCTCGTTCCACCTTCATAGGAAAATGCTGAAATTAGAATCGGCACTGTTCGCTTATCTTCACCGGTTAATATAACCAGTGGCCATAGAAATGAATTCCAGCTGTCCATAAACTTCAAGATGATGATTGTAGCAACAATTGGTGTTGTCAGCGGAACGAATACCTTAAGGAAGGTACGAAATGGCCCCGCGCCATCGATTGAGGCCGCTTCTGCAAGACAATCCGGTAATTCATCAAAAAACTGCTTACTTAACATAAGACCAAAACCATCGATAATATTTGGAAGAATTAGTGGAATAAAGGTATTGGTCAAGTTAAGTTTTAGAAACATACTAAACATCGGAATCATACGTGTTTCAAATGGAATCATCATGGTTGCCATGATAATAATAAAAATAATCTTTTTACCCTTAAAAGTTCCTTTTGAAAATGCATAACCACCCATTAAAACGGAGATTAAATTTACGATAACTGAGAAAACAGCAATAATTAATGAGTTACGGTACGCTTTTAGCATCATGCCGTTTTCTGATACAATTTTAAAGTTAAAAAGGGACGGCTTTTGAATGCGAAAAGATGGCGGAAAAGGTGGATTGATATTTGCATAACGTTCAAATGATACAACCGTCATCCATACAAAAGGCATAATCATCAAAACACCTACAGCAATTAGCAAAGTAGTTATGATGATCGTAGCCATCTTTCTACTTAAAGCACTGGTATGTATATCTTTCTCGTTATTCTTCATTACTCTCACCTCACTGATCCATCTTAGTTATCTTTAAATTCAACAAAGTAAATATCATTATTATTGCAAAAAGAATATAGGATGCTGCGGCAGCCACTCCAAATTCATAGTTACCGAAACCACGTTCATAAATAAATCCAACAATTGTATGAAGGGCACGGGCAGGAGATCCTGTAGGACCACCGAGTGCGTATACTTCGGTGAAACGTTGTAGGCCTTGAATCCATCCCATAGTAATTAGAAATGCAAAGGCTCCTTTCATATGGGGAATTGTTATATATCGGTGCATCTGCATAGGGGAGCATCCATCAATAGCAGCCGCTTCATAATACTCTGGGGATATCGCCTGTAAATATGCAAGATAAATAATAATGTTGAACCCCAGGCTTTTCCAGACACTTAATATCACAGCACCAAAACGGGCTGAGATCCCATTTTCCAACCAGGAAATCGCTGGAGCACCAAAGAAACCAGTTAATTGATTAAGAATACCTTGAGGGTGTAGCACGAATAGAAACAGCGTACCTGCTGCAATCGCTGGTGTTACATAGGGAATAAAAAATAGGATTTTTAGTAAATTTTTGCAACGTTTAAGCGAATTAATTGCTAAAGCTATTACAAATCCTACCGGTATTACAAAAAGTAATTGGAAAAAAGTTATGAAGAATGTGTTAAAAATAGCTTTTCTAAATACACTATTCGAAAAAACATATTTATAGTTATCCACACCTTTCCAAACTTCGAGAGTACCATTTGATTTAAAGAAACTCAATCGTAGAGCTTCTACTATTGGATAAGCCATACAAAATACAATACCGAATAGGGATGGCAGAAGAAACAAATACCAGACCCATTGTCTTTTCTGCAAACCACTTTTATGCTTCTTGGTTCTCATTACAATGCCTCCTCCTATTATGTCTTTTTAGTATTTTATTGGTAATTCTGATACCAATTCTTGGATCACCTTTATTGCTATATTTTATAATATATTCCATGATTTCTCTCGCTTTTATGTTGCTTTTGCATTGTCTTATGTTGAATGTAAATTTCTGAATTGGTTAAATGTAATAAACATTACACAATGTTTTCATATTTTTTATCATTAAGATCACAAAAAGATCATAAAAAAAGTGCCTACTTTTGTAAGCACTTAACATATATTTATCTATCTTGTTTTGTAGCATAAAAAAACCCTTAACCATAGAGATTAAGGGAAGTTTACTGCAGTCGACGGGACTTGAACCCGTACCCAGTTTAACCCGGACTAGATCCTTAGTCTAGCGCGTATGCCAATTCCGCCACGACTGCATTTATTGTTCGTCATTTCTAGCGAACAATAAAGATTATAACACCTCCTAGAAAGAAAATCAACACTTTTTTAATAAAAGTACTTATACTATTTTTTCCTCTTAACGTAAGCATCGAAGGTATCCCGTGTGGCCGGATTATTAATCAATCTTCCGTGATAGTCAAAACGGGAACCATGGCAGGGACAGTCCCAAGTCAATTCATTCTGA
>JAAYQP010000154.1 GCA_012519195.1 Clostridiales bacterium
AACCTTTAAGCCCTTTGCGAAGGCGTCCATACCAGCTATGTAAGCGTAGAAAAGATCATCATCTTCGAAGGATGCACGACGAACCTTCGAGTCGAAGTTAAGTCCGCCCGTGGTAAATCCGCCTGCCAGAAGAATTTCATACATTGCAAGGGTTGTGTCATAGAGATTTGTTGGGAATTGGTCGGTATCCCAACCCAATAAGGGATCTCCCATATTAGCATCCACACTACCGAATGCACCGTTAATTCTACTCTGATTTAGCTCATGCTGGAATGTGTGTTGTGCAAGCGTTGCATGGTTCGCTTCAATATTTAATTTGAAATAATCCTGTAAATCATATTTTCTTAAGAAAGCAAGAACGGTAGCTGCATCAAAATCATATTGATGCTTTGTTGGCTCCTTGGGCTTAGGTTCGATTAAGAACTGCCCGGTAAAACCAATTTCCTTTGCGTAATCTACTGCCATACGCAGTAATCTTGCAAGGTTATCCAACTCTAGCTCTGTATCTGTATTCAGTAAGGTTTCATAGCCTTCACGGCCACCCCAGAATACGTAGTTTTCACCACCTAATTCCTTGGTGATTTCCATTGCCTTCTTAATCTGCGCTGCAGCATAGGCAAAAACAGTAGCATTGCAGGAGGTACCTGCACCATGTACAAATTTATCATCACCGAATGCATTGGTCGTACCCCATAAGCATTTGATTCCAGTACGAGCCATCTCTTCTTTTATTACTTCTACAATTTCATCTAGTCGACGATTCGTCTCCTCTAAGGTATCAGCTCTTGGAGCAATATCCGCATCATGGAAACAGAAGAAAGGAATCTGCATTTTCTCCATGAATTCAAATGCTGCATGTACTCTTTCCTTCGCTTTCTCCATCGAGTCCGTAGTTTTATCCCATTCACGAAGCATGGTTGTACCACCGAATGGATCCGTGCCCATATAGGTGAATGTGTGCCAATAAGACATGGCAAAACGAAGCTGCTCTTTCATGGTCTTACCCATAACTACTTCGTCCGGATTATAATACTTAAAGGCAAGAGGGTTTCTACTTTGTGGCCCTTCATATTGGATTTTTCCTACTTTAAAATAAGACATATTGATTCCTCCTTATAAATTATAGTAATTAATAGATTAATACAATGCTTGTAAGATACTGTAATTTTATATCCAACATATACAAATTTCTTCGCTTCGTGGCGTAAACAAACGCAAACTTTGCTTAGAAACTGTATATGTTGTATATAAAATTAATATATACGAACTCATATTTAGGAAGGTATTTCCTTATCTACATTATAATATTTTTTAAGAAATAATACAAGACTGATTAGTAAATTAATTAAACTATATATATTATTGCTAGTTTTTACGACATTTTCATATGTTGTTTTAGTGAACTTTTACATATGTTTCGAATATACCTTTTGTATATTTGCTATACTTTATATAGCAGATAAAAATGGACATATCTAAATGTTTTTGAAAATATCCTTCCTAGAGAATTGGATTTTTCCTCTAGTTTTCTTACCTACATAAAAGAAAAATCTCCTATGGACTAGATTCACATAGGAGACTTTTGATCAATTAAAAGCAGCGATTATTTTTATCTCTAGGACAATCACCGGTTTTTGTACATTGATAGCAGATTTCATTCGTTAATACCTGTTGATCAAAATATTCTTTAATATTCATTAGGGTTGTTTCCGCTATATTATGCAATGCTTCCTTGGTAAAGAAGGCCTGATGGGAAGTCACAAGCACATTTGGCATGGATATCATCCTAGAGAGAACATCGTCCTGAATAATCGTATAGGACATATCTTCATAAAACAGCTCGGTTTCCTCCTCATATACATCTAGGCAAGCGCCACCAATCTTCTCCTCCTTAATGGCATGTAAAAGGTCCTCACTATTGATTAATGCGCCTCTGGATGTATTAACAATATAGACCCCTTTCTTCATTAGATCGATCGTTTTTTGATTAATCATATGGAAGGTATCCTTGGTTAATGGGCAGTGTAAGGAAATGATATCGGAAGCCTTGCAAAGTTCTTCAAAAGATACATATTGAATACCCGAATTTTCCAAAGGAAATGGATCATATGCAATAATCTTTAAACCAAAACCTTTACAAATATCTATGAATACACGGCCGATTTTACCGGTTCCAACAACACCCATAGTTTTACCATGCAGGTCAAAGCCCATAAGTCCATTTAAACTAAAATTAAACTCCCTCGTTCTGGAATAAGCGCGATGTATCTTACGATTTAAGGTAAGAAGAAGTGCCATAGCATGCTCAGCTACTGCATAGGGAGAATATGCCGGTACGCGAACTACATGAATTTTTCCGAATGCTGCTTTAAAATCAATGTTATTATAACCTGCACTACGCATGGCCAGGAGTCGAACCCCACATTCATATAATACATCGATTGCCTCTTTATCTATAATATCATTTACAAAGGCAATCGCCACTTCGTATCCTTTTGCCATAAAGGCAGTTTTGGGTCCCAGTCGGGTCTCAAAGTAATCAATCTCAACTCCATATTGGTCCTTTAACTGTTCAAAGTACAGCTTATCATATGGCTTGGTATCAAAAAAGCAAACTTTTTTCATGTACATCAACCTCCTATTCATTGGAGAGAAATCCGATAAGTTAACTTTACTCTAACAGCTTTCTCACATTTAGTAAACCCCAACCTTGTTTTTCCCAAGGTTGGCCAAGATCCACTGCGCTATTGCGTAATTTTAATTTTACCTCCCGATTCGTTAATTCCGGATAAGCGGATAAAAGTAATGCTATGGCACCGGAAACGACGGGAGTAGCCATCGATGTACCACTTTTTATCGTATACAACATCGGTGAATCAGCAGCCCCTAAACGGTTTGGACTGCTTCTTGCTCTCGCTGAAACCCTACTAATATTACAGGATATTATATTGGATCCTGGCGCTACGATGTCTGGTTTCTTAATGCAATATGGGGTGGGGCCCCGTCCGGAATAGTCCTTCGTTCTATTTCCAAACACCTCAACCGATACATTGTCATCCGATGAACCTACCGTGATCACCTTGCGACTGATTCCAGGTGTTGATATTGACATAGGGCCCGGACCGTTATTTCCTGCAGCTACAACGACAACCAGACCACTATCCCAGACTGCGTTTACACCCTGAACGAGTAAGGAATTCTCGTCCATATTTTCCTTTGCTGTAGTTCCAACCGAAATATTAACGATACGAATATTATATTTCTTTCGATTATCAATGATCCATTGTAAACCTGCTAAAACATCGGAAATATTACCGTCTCCTCGATGATCAAGAACCTTAACCCCGATCAAATTACAGGATGGGGCAACTCCAATATATTTTCCTCTGGAAGAATATCCGTTTCCTCCAATAATTCCTGCCACATGGGTTCCATGACCGTTATCATCATAGGGCTCTGTTCTCTTATTGATTAGGTCTACAAATGCAAGCACACGATTTCTATCCTCTGCAAAGTCCTTATGCAAGCCAATCCCTGTATCAACTACAGCAACACCTATCCCCTGACCAGTGATACCATGTTCATGAGCCCATTTGCAATCTATGATCTCGCTAACCCTGTTCATTTGGGCAGTAATATGGGTATCCATCTCAACACTAATTAATCCATCCATGGATTTAATATAATCCAACTTATCTGGGTCAATTTCAATTACATAGGCATCAATCATAGGCAGTTTATACTTAATATGGCCAAGGTTTTCTATACTTACCTGCCTTTTGTCATATTCCTTGCAATGGATAATCACTTGTACTTTATCCTTCTTCTCCATAACCGACTCCACAATCTTTTGTATTATCCTATTCTGAAAGCTTTACCAATATACTAACTCACCAAGATAGATGTTAGCTAGTTTTGCCACTTAAGTCATAAACTGTAGAAAATACTGGTAAAATGTAATGAAAAGCGGTGAAATATGGACAAATTCTCCTTATAAACTACATAAATTGTTATGATTATTTCAAAAATCAGGAAATCAGTCAAGCCAACTTACATATGATACAGTGTAATTAATTTTAGGAGGAATTATAATGAGTGATTTAGCAGCAACACATTGCGACAGAGACAGAAACGATTGCAGTTGGATAATTTTACTGATTATCTTATTATGCTGTTGCAATGGCAACAATGGTGGTTTTTTAGGTGGGCGTGATGACTGTAATGGATTTTTAGGATCTAATGATGGCTGCAGTGGTATACTCTTTTTAATCCTTATCCTCTGCTGCTGCTGTGGAAATGGCTTCGGTTTCTAAAAGCAAGCTACAGTGCATTTTCCATAAACAAGATGAATCCACCTATACTTAGGGCTATGAATTCACTTGTTATGAAGGGAAACAAAAAAAGCTGCTTACTTAAGCAGCTTTTTTTGTTTTTATTTTTTTCGTCTTTTTGATCTCTTCAATTTTTCCATACATTCACGATCGATTTCATAGATTGTATTGTCTTCAATAACCAGATCATCATCCTTTCCCGGTATTTTCTTTATAAAATTATCAAGCTTTTCTTTTTTATACCAAGAATTATTACTATTTTCATATGGGAATCCCGGGGTGTTTCCGGAATGATAAAACGTATGCTTCATATTTTGCCTCCAGGTTTTAAGAATGAATTCTTGTAGTTCTTTAACAACATGATTAAAGTCAAAAAATTGTCTACCTCCACACCTTTTGAATAATGCTGTCATTTTAATATATGAATAATATACATAAATGTTTTAAAATGATTGAAACTAAATCTTAATTCTAATATACTAGGGATAAGTTTTTATTCACATGGATGTTTTAATGACAAGATATAGAATGAAATAAAGAAATGGAGTGATAGCAATGTCAGGATCTGTTTATGGTAATATTTTTAAAATTTCTACTTGGGGGGAATCCCATGGAAATGGAATTGGAGTTGTAGTGGATGGGTGTCCTGCCGGACTTCCCTTTAGCGAAGAAACTGTTCAACCTTATTTAAATAGAAGAAAACCAGGACAAACACAGTATGCTACTCCTAGGAAAGAGAATGATAAAGTTCATATTCTATCTGGTATTTTCGAGGGACGCACTACCGGAACGCCGATTTCTATGGTTGTATATAATGAAAACCAACGTTCCCATGACTATTCTCAAATTGCCTCCTATTATCGACCGGGTCATGCTGATTATACCTTTGATCAAAAATACGGCTTCCGCGATTATCGGGGTGGCGGACGATCCTCAGGCCGTGAAACAACCGGAAGGGTAGCTGCCGGTGCACTTGCCAGTACGATACTAAAGGAACTGGGGATTGAGATTTGTGCTTATACTAGATCCATTGGTCCTATCAGTATTCAAGAGGATAAAATAGATCTTGAGTATGCTCGACAAAGCCCCCTATGCATGCCGAATATAGAGGCATCAAAAGCGGCGGAGGAATATATAGCCAAGAAGATGGAGGAATCCGATTCTGTAGGCGGTGTAATTGAATGTATTGTGAAAGGAATGCCGACAGGTATCGGCGAACCAGTATTTGATAAGTTAGATGCCGCCCTTGCCAAGGCTGTTATGTCGATCGGAGCCGTAAAAGGTGTTGAAATCGGAGATGGTTTTCAAGTTACCACCCGCACCGGTTCAGAAAATAATGATCAGTTTATCATTGACTCCGATGGAAATGTAGCAAAAGCGACCAATCATGCCGGAGGTATCTCAGGAGGCATCAGCGATGGTGATACGATCGTGCTTCGTGCCGCAATTAAGCCAACCTCTTCTATCTTCCGTCCTCAGAACACGGTCAACAAAGAAAATAAAACGATAGAGATTCAGATACCAGGCCGTCATGATCCGATCATCGTACCCAGAGCAGTTGTTGTTGTGGAATCCATGGTGGCAATTACCTTGGTAGATTACCTACTTATGGGCATGACCTCTAGGATGGATCGAATTAAAGAGTTTTATAAGAAGTAAATCTATAATCGTATTAATAATAGGCGTGAGATTAATAATCCACATGAGACACGTCCTCACTTGATTGCCGCTCATAGCGGTACATAAGCTTGTGACAGATTATGAATCTACCACAACCTAAGTACCGATGGCGGCAAACAGTCTCATTATGGATTATTAATCTCACGCCTTTCTACAGTTAATGTTTATTCAAATATAAATTTAACTTTAATAAAGCAGCGAATGATAATATCCACAAGAGATACGTTCTCACTTGATTGCCGCTAGTTTTTTAACTTCATACTAATACAAAAATGCTGGTACAACCAGCATTTTTTATTTCTATTTTAAAACATATTTTTATCGATATTTCTTAATGAGAGAACGATTTTTTCGTATTTCGAAAAGGTATTAAAAAAGGACAGAAAAAAGTAAAAAAATATGTATAAAAGTCATTGACAACAATGAAATAATTAGTATAATGAATGGTGTTGCCATTGTTTAGTTTGACTAAACTTTATGTTTATTGTCAGTAAGAATTGAAAGGAAGTTTCTTACATGAATATAGGAAATAAAATCAAGGAATTGCGAATTCAAAAGAGCTTAACACAGGAGGAATTGGCAGATCGCGCCGAACTATCCAAGGGTTTTATCTCTCAACTGGAACGGGACTTGGCATCCCCGTCTATTGCTACCTTGGTTGATATCCTCCAATGTTTAGGCACAAACCTTGAAGAATTTTTTAGTGGTACCTCCTCGGAACAGGTGGTATTCAAAAAAAATGATTATTTTGTTAAATACGATGCCGAACTAAAAAATGAGGTTAAGTGGATTATTCCGAATGCCCAGAAAAATATAATGGAACCAATCCTATTAACACTCGATGCTGGTGGTTCCACCTATCCGGATAATCCCCATGAAGGCGAAGAATTCGGGTATGTACTTAGCGGTAGTATTACACTTCACATAGGGAATCGAGCACATAAGGTAAAGAAGGGAGAATCCTTTTACTTTACTGCCAATAAGCAACACTATATTGCTGCATCTGAAAAAACAGGTGCTACCTTGCTATGGGTATCCACACCCCCAAGCTTTTAAAAGTTATTTATCCACAATATGGAACTTTTAAAACACATTTCATAAAATCCTTGTGGATATAAATAGCAGTTTCGGATTTATGTTTAAAATAATATCGTTCGAGTCATTTTAATTATAGATATATCTATTAAGAATATGATTAGTAAAATTCATTAAAAAGGGGGATCCATTATGACGGATAACAAATTAATTAATTTAGAAAATATCTCGAAATCCTATGGCGATAATATCGTTTTGGACGAGTTAAATCTATATATACGGGAAAATGAATTTTTAACCCTACTTGGGCCCTCAGGCTGTGGTAAAACAACAACACTGCGGATTATCGGAGGTTTTGAAACCCCGGATCAAGGGCGCGTTATCTTCGAAGGTAAGGATATTACCAATTTACCACCGAATGAGCGGCAATTAAACACCGTATTTCAGAAATATGCCTTGTTCAATCATATGACGATTTCTGAAAACATTGCATTTGGATTAAAAATCAAGAAAAAAAGCAAAGAGTACATTAAAGATAAAATTAAATATGCGCTTAAACTTGTCAATCTAGAAGGCTATGAAAACCGTATGCCGGATTCCCTAAGTGGAGGCCAACAGCAGCGTATTGCCATTGCACGGGCAATCGTTAATGAACCTAAAGTTCTTCTTCTTGATGAACCCTTGGGTGCTCTAGATTTAAAGCTTCGTCAGGATATGCAGTATGAATTAATCCGATTAAAAAACGAACTGGGTATAACCTTCATCTACGTTACCCATGATCAGGAAGAAGCTCTGACCATGTCGGATACTATTGTTGTTATGAATCAAGGCTATATTCAGCAAATCGGTACACCGGAAGATATCTATAACGAACCCAAGAATGCTTTCGTAGCCGATTTCATTGGAGACAGCAATATCATAGCTTCCACCATGGTGGAAGATCGATTAGTTAACATTTTGGGAACCAATTTCCCCTGTGTTGATACTGGTTTTGGCAGAAACCAACCAGTAGACGTAGTGATTCGGCCAGAAGACATCGATCTGGTTAAACCTGAGGATGGTATAATCCAAGGCCGAGTTACTTCCCTGATCTTTAAGGGCGTCCATTATGAGATGGATGTCATGGCAAATGGTCATGAATGGCTTGTCCATTCCACCGATCTATTTCCAGTTGGAAGCGAAGTTGGTTTATATGTCGATCCCTTCGATATCCAAATTATGAACAAACCTACTTCTGAGGACGAAGAGGCTGTTGAAATAGAAGAATAAGAAAGAATATTCGATATAGGAGATGAGTTCCATTGAAGGTTCCACTTAATGTTAAAAATAAAATGTTTCAAAAACCTGCAAAAGATTCTGACAAGGAATTTAAAATCGGTAGAGTCAATCAGGTAAAGTTACTCTCCTTCCCTTATATCATATGGATGGTGGGATTTATCATTATCCCATTGCTAATGATCCTATACTATGGTTTAACCGATCGGGATAATAATTTAACCTTTAAAAACATTGCACTAATCAGTGATCCTATTAATCGGAAAGCTCTGCTACTGGCTCTGGAGCTCTCCTTGATTAGTACTATTATATGCCTACTACTGGCCTATCCTTTAGCCATGGTTCTTAGAAAGAATCATAAGACCAGTAATAGCTTTATCGTTCTTATTATTATTCTGCCAATGTGGATGAACTTTCTTCTACGAACAATTGCCTGGCAGAATATATTAGAGAAGACAGGGATAATAAATAGTATCCTGCAATTTTTTCATTTACCAACATTGAATATCATTAATACCTCCGCTGCCATCATCCTAGGTATGGTATATAATTTCCTGCCCTTTATGGTTTTACCTATCTATAATGTCCTTGTTAAGGTCGATAAAGATGTGATTAATGCAGCAAGAGATTTAGGAGCAAATGGCAGACAGACCTTCTTAAAAATTATATTGCCCTTAAGTATACCAGGTGTTGTCAGTGGAATTACCATGGTATTTGTCCCTTCCCTTACCACCTTTGTAATCTCAACTATCTTAGGCGGAAGTAAAATTGTTTTAATCGGTAATGTGATTGAACAACAATTCCGACTTGGTAATTGGAATACTGGATCGGGGTTATCCCTCGTATTAATGGTATTTATCCTCTTTAGTATGGCAATCCTATCAAAATACGATAAAGAAAGCGAGGGAAGCAATCTATGGTAAAAAAAATTTTTGAACGTTTTTATATCGGTATTATCCTACTGTTTTTGTATGCCCCCATACTAATACTGATTATGCTTTCCTTTAATAAATCCAAATCCAGAGCCAGATGGGGTGGTTTTACCTTCCATTGGTACAAAGAGCTATTTCAAAATGAAGATATTATGAATGCCTTATATACAACCTTGATCATTGCCTTTTTATCCGCTCTGATTGCTACCATAATCGGAACAGCGGCTGCAATCGCAATGAATAGCATGAAAAGGACTCCCCGTACCATTTTAATGGCCATTACCAATATTCCTATGCTCAATGCGGATATTGTTACTGGTATCTCCCTAATGCTAATCTTTGTCGCTTTACGATTTACCTTGGGCTTTACCAGTGTGCTAATCGCTCATATTACCTTTAATATTCCTTATGTAATCCTGAGCGTTATGCCAAAATTAAAGCAGCTAAATCCCCATACTTTTGAGGCTGCACTGGATCTGGGAGCTTCCCCGGTTTATGCATTTTTTAAAGTCATCCTTCCGGATATCTTCTCCGGGGTAATATCTGGGTTTTTCCTTGCATTTACCATGTCATTGGATGATTTCGTTATCACTCACTTTACCAAGGGTCCAGAGATTAATACCCTCTCTACTAAAATATATACAGAAGTACGCAAAGGTATTAAACCGGAAATGTACGCACTTTCCACCCTACTCTTTGTTACAGTACTTCTACTCCTAATCATTATAAATCGCAAAGGTGCAGAGAAAAAAGTACCTTTGAAGCAAAACTAGAATGTTAAGACGAATATATTAAAGGAGGTAATCCATGAAAAAGAAAATAACCCTGATATTATCCCTCGTGATACTAACCTTCGCATTCCTTGGATGTAAAAAGGAAGAAGGCGAAAAACTATATGTTTATAACTGGGGAGAATATATTGATCCAGAAGTTCTGGATTTATTCGAAGAGGAAACCGGAATCGACGTTGTCTACGATGAGTTCGAACAGAACGAAGAAATGTATCCAAAGATAAAAGCCGACGCAGTACAATATGATGTAGTTTGCCCCTCCGATTACATGATTCAAAAAATGATTGGAGAAGGATTACTGGCAGAAATAAACTTTGATAATGTTCCAAATATCAAATATATTGCTCCAGAAATGATGGAAAGCTCTAAGACTTTTGATGCGGAAAACAAATACAGTGTTCCTTATATGTGGGGGACCTTAGGAATTCTCTATAATAAGACTATGGTTGATGAACCGATCGATAGCTGGAGTGCTCTCTTTGATGAAAAATATGAAGGCAATATTTTAATGATTGATAGTGTTCGTGATGCCTTCGGTATTGCTCTAGAATACCTTGGGTATGATCTTAACTCTGTGAATGAAGCGGAGTTAGACGAAGCGAAAGCATTACTTCAGAAGCAATATCCACTGGTACAGGCCTATGTAGTTGACCAAGTAAGGGATAAAATGATTGGTGGAGAAGCCGCTCTTGGTGTCATCTATTCCGGTGAAGCAATCTACACCAAGAGAGAAAACCCAGACTTAGAATATGTTGTTCCAAAGGAAGGCTCAAATCAATGGATTGATTCCTGGGTAATTCCTAAAAATGCAAGAAACAAGGAGAATGCAGAAGCCTTTATCAATTTCCTATGTGATCCTGACATCGCACTAATGAATTTTGAATACATTACCTATTCTACTCCAAATGAAGCAGCAAGGGAAATGATCGAGGATGAGGACATCAAAAACAGTCCTGTGGCATTCCCAGATCAAACCACCTTAGATCGATGCACTCCATACCAATATCTTGGCGAGGAAATCGAAAGCCTTTATATCGAAAAATGGAATGATGTTAAATCCAATGTAGAATAATTTAGACGAAAAACCATAAGTAATAGCCCAACTCCTTCGATTACTTGAAGGATTGGGCTATGTTTTTTACGCTATTACAATATTTCTTGGCTCCCCTTTTTGAAAGGCTTCGATATTCTTATAAACCTCTTGGGCTACTCGCTGTCTGGCTTCAATCGTTGCCCATGCAATATGGGGTGTGATAATCAGCTTAGTACTATCTTTGATTTGGTACAAGGGGTTATCTGCTGCCATGGGCTCTTGTTCAAGAACATCCAGCCCTGCTGCTGCAATTCGATCCTCAAGTAGTGCTTTTGCCAAGGCTTCTTCATTGATAATCTGCCCTCTTCCAAGGTTCAATAGGACCACACTTTTCTTCATCTTATTCAATTCATCTTCTCCAATCAAATCCCTTGTAGCATCATTTAATGGGGCATGAATCGAAATAATATCCGACTGTCCTAAAAGGGTATCAAAATCCACCGACTCATAGTCTTGATTAAAATTCTTACCTGAAGTGGAATAATAGATCACTTTACAGCCAAATTGCTTTGCTACTGCGGCAACTCCTCTTCCTATTTCACCAAGGCCGATGATACCCCAGGTCTTTCCATAGAGTTCATTGAACTTCATTTTGAAATGACTAAAGATATCATTACGTATATAATCTCCGGATTTCACAAAATCATCGTAGTATCTTAACTTCTCATATACATAAAAGAGTAAGGCAAAGGTATGCTGTACCACAGATTGGGTGGAGTACCCTTTTACATTTGCCACCTTGATATTGTGACGGTTCGTATAGTCAAAATCAATAATATTTGTACCCGTTGCTGTGATGCAGATTAATTTCAAATCTTTTGCAAGCTTTAGTGTACTTTCATTCATTGGAATCTTATTCACAACTAGGATATCAGCTTCTGCAATGCGCTTGGCATTCTCTTCTGGATTAGAACGGGGATATTTAATTACCTCTCCTAGTTGGTCAAAGGGTGTCAGATCAACATCCGTCCCAAGTGTATCCGTTTCCAAGAATACAATCTTCATAATATTATTCTCCTTAAGCTCTTATCGGATTCTTTCAGGAAATCCAACCTTTTTTTGTACCTTACGCAGGGTCTTATTCGCATAGTAACCTGCTTTCTCTGCATTCTCCTTTATGATTTTATCAATATAGGACTTTTCCTTCGTAAGTTCTTCATATCGATCTTGAATTGGCTTTAACAGACTAATCACAGCTTCTCCAACAGCAATCTTAAAATCGCCATAACCAGAGGATGCAAACTCTTTCTCAGTCTCTTTTATGGTTTTACCGGTTGCTGCAACGTAGATATCAATTAGATTGCTGATACCAGGTTTATCTTGACTGTAACGTATCTCATTATCGGAATCCGTTACAGCTCTCTTAAATTTACGAATAATCGTGTCGGGGTCATCCATTAAATAAATACTTGCATTCGGGTTTTCATCGGATTTCGACATCTTCTTTGATGGATCCTGGAGACTCATAATTCTAGCCCCTGCCTTACCAATATAAGGCTCCGGAATGGTGAACACATCTCCATAGATGCTATTAAAACGTTCCGCGATATCCCTTGTAAGTTCTAAGTGCTGCTTTTGGTCTGAGCCAACTGGTACAAGATCGGATTGGAATAATAAAATATCCGCTGCCATTAAAACGGGATAGGTAAACAAGCCTGCATTGATATTTTCCGAATGTTTGGCGGCTTTATCCTTATATTGGGTCATACGGTTTAGCTCACCCATATAGGTAAAGCAGGAAAGAATCCAGCTAAGTTCCGCATGGGCTGATACATGGGATTGATAATAGATGCAATTCTTTTCTGGATTTAATCCAGCCGCTATATAAAGGGTCAGAAGCGCCCTTGCCTTTTTTCTTAATTCTGCAGGATTTTGCCGAACCGTTATAGAGTGCATATCTACCACACTGTAGAAGCACATATATTCATCTTCTAAGTCTACCCAGTTCTTTAAAGCTCCTAAATAATTACCCAGTTGCAGAGTGCCAGTTGCCTGCATTCCGCTAAATAAAGATTTTTTTCCATCTAACATAGTCTCACATCCTAATTTGTATTATTTGATTGTATTTAATTTATCAATTAATTCTTTTGGGGAATCTATCACATCATAATATTCTTCAACATGCCCAAAACCATATCTGGCAAAGATAAATGGAACCCCGGCTTCCTTGCTAGCCTTGGCATCACCCAATGTATCCCCGACATAAACCGGACTTTTAAGTTGATTGCGTTCTACAACCATTTTAATATTATCTGCCTTAGATTTCCCTGTTCTACCAGGATACTCATAGTCTATAAAATACTGTTCCAGTTGGGGATTCGCTTCAAAAAAGCATTGGATATAACCTTCCTGGCAGTTACTAACAATCATTAAAGGATACATTTTAGATAATTCCTGTAAGGTCTCCTCCAAGCCTTCAAATAAGGTTGCCCCGTGCTGAGCTAAGTATTCGCATTCATAAACACAACATTCATCCATAATCTTAATTGCCTGATCCTTGGGAATGCTTTGGAATAATTCAAGAGCAATTTCATTCAAGGGTCTACCAAATAAAGTCCGTAGCCGATCAGCAGTTATTTCATCGGTTACATAGGGATACTTCTCCTTCAATATTTTATTAAAGGCGATCGCAACTTCAGGGGTGGAATCCCATAGTGTTCCATCCAAATCAAAAATTATACTATCAAACATCTCTTCAATCCTTACTATTTTCTATTTTGGTGTTTGTGAAAGGTTTAAATACATTATAGCATAAATTTTAGCATTAATATGAATATAATGCCTCTTTCCAATAAAAAAGTCAACCCTATTAGAATTTTTGTGATATAATGAAAGCGTATTGAGGATAAGCAAGCTTGCTTGCAAAATCCGAGCGGAGCAACAAGATCATGAACATGTTTTTTGTTCATGATATCATGAATTCCATCTTATTTGATGATTTTATATTAATGATTGAATTAAATATTGCAGAAAGGATTGTAATCTATGAAACCAATTGCAAGTTTTACCATTGATCATATGAAACTACTCCCTGGTGTCTATGTATCCAGAAAAGATACCCTTGGAAATGAAACTATAACAACCTTTGACATTCGCATAACCAGACCAAATTTTGAACCAGTCATGAATACTGGAGAAATTCATACAATCGAGCATTTGGCTGCTACCTATTTACGTAATCAGAAGGATTATGGTAGTAAAATCGTCTACTTTGGACCTATGGGCTGCCGAACCGGCTTCTATCTTCTATTAGGTGGAAACTACACTTCTAAGGAAATCATTCCCCTCATGGTAGAGATGTTTGAATACATTCGAGATTTTGATGGGGAAATTCCTGGAGCTACCGCGGAAAACTGCGGTAACTATACCGATATGGATCTTGTTAAGGCTCAGCATTATGCGAAACATTTCCTAGATACAATTTTATACCAGATTGACGATGCCCACCTAATCTATCCCGAATCATAGCATGTGATTTCCTATCCAATAGGAACTGTCATAACCATGATATAAATCAGCATTTTCATAAACGATACTGTTTATTACATTAGAAGTAAAACGCGTATGATTTTAATCCATAAGTAGAGCCTTTGTGTGTCTAACTTGGATAAAAATCATACGCGTTTTTCCATAGCCCTTTTATTTTACAGATTTAAATGGTAAGTGCATCATATTGGCGTTGGCGAATATAATATTATGAGTACATAAAATGGGAGGAGCTATGGCAGAGATTGATTATTCACATTCAATAAACATTATGAAAGCCGCAGCACCTTATTTTGATATAAGGACAAGAAGATTGGTGGATTTCATTACGAAATTGATGGATTTTTTAAATAGCTACCGTGCAATACGCTTACCTCTCAATATAGGTGCTTATGATTCGAATAATCATAAATTAGATATTGAAGGTTTATTAACGGGAATCCGTCCCCATTGTAATGATAGAGAAAAATCATTTGTTGACCAAATCCTAGGTATATTCAATGCCAAAAGAATGTATGAAACCTACTCAACCTATATGAATATGATGAAAATGATGCAAGAATTCAATAATCCAGATAGTAGTTCAGAGAATCAAAGCGAAAATAGCAACACGAACTTTGACTTTTCTTCTATGTTTGGTGGTAGTGGTTTCGGCAATTTCTCTTTTGAGGATATCCAAAACATGGCAAAGGCCTTTTCCTTTCATAATGGAGAAGAAAACTCTGCTTCAGAAAATGAGGATAGTGATATTTACGATCTTGAGGATAGTAATCCAAAAGACGATGAAGATTTCTCAAATTTCATTGCAGATGAAGAGATTTATTCAAATGCAGCTTCCTACGATATGCCTGAACTCAATGATACTCCAGAGGAAATGACCGCCTATGAGGAGGATGATCATACGGATCTTCCCGATTATTCAGATTCCGTCATCCAGGTTGATTTCTCATCGAAATCCGGTTCCAAATCCAAAGTTTCAGAGAAGTCTAATGCACCGTCCGATGGAGCAGATAACAGTAATGTAATTGATATGCTAAAAACCATGCTTCCGCCGGAACAGATAAGTACCTTTGAAAACCTGAGTATGCTTTTTAAAGCCATGTCATATGATAATAATGAAAAGCCAAATCAAAATAAGGAGTGATACGAATGGCAGACACTTCTTGGATGAATAACCCCAAAATCAGAAATATTGATCCCCGAAAGCTAGCAATACTTTTAGAAATAATGAAGGAAGCAGAGGGGAAACCTATGGATAAATTGATTCCTGTAATTATGAACGCCAATAAAAAGCTTCAGGATCAAAACCTCAACTTTACTAAGGACGAAAGTGATGTGATGATTGAAATATTATCCAGACATCTAACACCTAGGGAGAAAATGCAGTTTGAAATGCTTAGAAAAATGATGGCAAATAGAAAGTAAATTTCAAAGATCAAAGAATAAGAAAGGGCTACTCCGAACGAAAATCCACTTCATTAGAGTAGCCCAATATTTTTAAGAATCATATTTATTTGGAGGAATCTTCTTTACCGCTAAACGTTGGTTCACAGCCTCACGAAGTAGTGTATAGAGAACTGATGACATTGGGATGAATATTAACATACCTGCTACCCCCATCGTACTTCCACCTATGCTGACAGCAACCAATACCCAGATGGAAGGGAGTCCAATGGAACCTCCAACCACATGGGGATAGATCAAGTTCCCTTCGATCTGCTGAATTATCAGGAAAAGTATAATAAACCATAATGCCTGCAAAGGGCTCACAATCAGGATAAGAAAAGCTCCTACAAAGCAGCCGATAAAAGCTCCAAAAACTGGGATTAATGCAGTGAATGCGATTAATACACTGATCATTAATGCATAAGGAAAACCAAAAATACTCATCGCCAAATAAAATATAATACCTAATATCACTGCTTCGATACATTGTCCCGATAAAAATTTAGAAAATGTAACATGGGACAAAGAGCATATGGAAAGGAGTTTGTCGGCATATTGTTCCGGTAGATATGCATAGATTAATTTCTTTGCCTGACATCCTAGCTTCTCCTTTTGCAACAGTATATAGATGGAAAAGAGTAGGCCTAGAAAGAAATTAATAAATCCTCCAACAATTGAAGTAGCAAACCCAAAAGTGGATTGCAACATGGTGCCACCGCTATTTTTCAGGATATTAATAATATTTTCACTGATCGTTTTCCAGTCAAGAGTGAACTGATATAAATATTCAACAATTGATGGATTTTCTTCTAAGAGATCCCGATATTTTTTTCCTACCTCATTTAAAAATGTGGGAAAACGATTGCTTACTATTTCTATGGTGCGACCAATCTCCGGTACAATCAGAAATACTACTAGAAAAATAACACCTAGGATACTCACGATTGTAAGCAGTAGGCTAAATGGACGTTTTAGCTTTTGAAAAGCTTTATTTTTTACTCCAATCTTTGAAAACACTTTATTTTCAAAGCTGCTCATTGGTACATTTAAGATAAAAGCAATTCCCCCACCTAATAAAAAAGGAAAAGCCAGTCCAAAGAGATAGGAAACAAACCGAAAGATGATATATAGATTCTGAACTCCTACAAAGAGTAAAATTGCAAAGGTAATAATCCATAGGATTTTTTTCATATTGTTTTTATTCAGTTCCATACTGCTCCTCCACAGCTTTTACTTCCCAGTACATTTTGACATATTCCTTTATATATAAAACAAAGGATAATAGTAGAAAGGTACCGCAGATTGCCATTAGTATATTAGTTACCGTTGTATTTAAAGTTGGTATGGCTACTAAAAATAGCATTGTTCCATAGAATACGGTAGTAGACACCTTACCAAACCATTTCGCTCCATTGAGTTTTTTCCCCTTTTTTAACATAAGTATCCCTGCTATCAACAGAAACGATTGCATTGCAATAAATAGGATTAACAATAGAAACATCCATTTAATTTTTACCACCAGTACAAAAATCAAAGCTGCCTGCGTAAGCTTATCTGCCAATGGATCAATTAGCTTTCCTAGTTCTGTTATCATATTAAATTGTCTAGCAATTAAGCCATCAAAAAAATCTGTCAATCCTGAGAGAAAAACAATAGCAGCAGCCTGCAGGTATTCCTTTGGCTCCTCCGCTTTTATATAGAAAACTACAAAAACGGGTATTAGTAAAAATCGGATATAGCATAGAATGTTTGGTATTGTCCATAGATCCTTCTTCGTAAATTTCGCTAATATTTTCATTCTATCGATCCTCCTGCAAAATTTCAGCTCAATGATGTCCAACATTAAGATATTTTCTTATACATAAGTATAGGAAGAAATATCATTTTTATCATATAATCATAAACCGTAAGAAGAACATATCATTTATATATTATCATAATACTGGAAAAAAAGATAGCAATTCTCAATTTGCTATCCTTTGTATTTTTCTATTCTTCCATATAGCCTAACCGAGTAGATAGGACCTTTTTCACATTTAATACATGCCGGGACATTTCCTCCACTTTTTCATCGCTCATTCGATTCACCGGTGCAGAAATACTGATTGCGTACTTTGCTTTTTTCTGATAATCCAAGATTGCTGCAGCTATACAGCGGACACCAATCTCATTTTCTTCGTTATCTAGCGCATAACCACGCTCCCTAGTTAACTCCAATTCTTTCCTCATATCTTCCAAGGAAACGATGGTATATTCCGTCTTTTTCTCTGGTTTACTTTGTTCCCATATGGTTCGTACCTCGTCAAAGGGTAGTTCCGCTAATATCGCCTTCCCCACACCGGAGCAGTACATTGGCAGCATGAAACCTATATAGGACGCCATATGAATACTGCTTTGTCTAAGCCCCATCGGTTCCACCTTGTCTATATATACAACATCATTACCGCTTCTCTTAACTAAGTGAACCGTTTCTTGGCTTTCATTGGCCAGCTGCTCTAGGTAGGGTCGAGCGATGGAATATAGATCGATTTTAGTTAGAAAACGACTGGAGAGTTGAACCAATTTAAAGGTAAGCTCATATTTTCCTGTATTCTCGTCTTGGATAACATATCCCATACTGATCAAAGACAATAACATTCGATGTACCGTACTTTTGTGAAGATCAAGAGCCGCTCCAATTTCCACAACTCCCACCGACCCATTCTCCGCAATATATTCTAGAATGCGAAATATACGTTCCGCAGATTGTATCGGATTCTTAGTTTCCATTGCCTAATTCCTTTCTTTACTTATGATTTTGTAACTTTACTGCTTTTATTATAATACAATTTTGTCTTGCTGTATATTTTTAATAAAAAATTAATGCCTAGTTTATTATATCTAATAAAAAGAGATATGTTCTTGACATAGAATGGATCCTATTCTATAATTTTACTATAAGTATCATATTGTGATATATGGTTTCATATTGCGAAACACAATAATTAATAATAATTTGAAGAGGTGAAATTATGAATCCTATTTTAGAAGAAATCTCATTACTAGGAATTGTTCCCGTCATAGCCCTTGATCATGCTGATGATGCACTCCCCTTAGCAAAAGCACTATATGAAGGAGGCCTTCCCTGTGCAGAGATCACTTTTCGTACGGAGGCTGCAGAAGAATCGATTAAACGTATCACCGAAGCATATCCTGATATGCTGGTAGGTGCAGGAACCGTCTTAACTACAGAACAGGTAGAGCGGGCTAGGAAGGCGGGAGCTCGTTTTATCGTTAGTCCGGGTTTCAATCCTAAAGTTGTCTCCTACTGTGTGGAACATAATATTCCAATAACACCAGGCTGCTCTAGTCCTTCTGATATAGAACAAGCCTTGGAGTTTGGACTTGAGGTGGTAAAGTTCTTTCCTGCAGAAGCTTCCGGAGGAATCGCCAAGATAAAAGCCCTGTCTGCTCCCTATGGTAATGTTAAATTTATGCCGACTGGTGGTATTAATGCAAAGAATCTTACTAGTTATCTGGAATTTAAAAAAATCCTAGCATGCGGTGGTAGCTGGATGGTTAATAAGGATCTACTGGCTGCAAAAGATTTTGATGGAATTAAAAAGCTGACCCAGGAAGCAGTACAATTAGTACTTGGTTTTGAATTGGATCATATTGGTATTAATACGGAAAATGAAAGAGAAGCTCATACTATTGCTGAAACCTTTGCAACAATTTTTGGTTTTACCAATAAAGTTGGAAACCATTCAATCTTGAATGGATCGATCTTTGAAGTGATGAAAAAGCCATTCCTAGGGAAAAATGGTCATATTGCAATAAAAACCAATCATATTAATCGTGCAATCTATCATCTTAAAAAACGTGGCGTTGAATTTGATATGAGTACCGCTAGTTATGATGATAGCGGAGCGCTAAAGGCTGTTTATCTAAAAAACGAAGTTGCTGGATTTGCTTTACATATAATTCAAAAAGGATGAAGATCAGGAGGATGAAAATATGAGTAAGAAGGTTGTTACTTTTGGTGAAATAATGTTAAGGCTGGCTCCCGAAGGATACTACCGGTTCCTTCAGGCAGAATCTTACGGTGCTACCTATGGCGGCGGTGAAGCAAATGTTTCCGTTTCTCTGGCAAACTACGGTCTGAATTCCGTTTTTGTTACCAAGCTTCCTTCCCATGAGATTGGCCAAGCTGGTGTCAATTCCTTAAGAAGATTTGGGGTAGATACTTCCCATATCACCCGTGGGGGTGACCGGGTTGGTATCTATTTCTTAGAAAAAGGAGCAAGCCAGCGTCCATCTAAGGTTATCTACGACCGTGCAGGTTCTTCTATTGCCACTGCAACCACAGAAGACTTTGACTGGGATCAGATCTTTGAAGGAGCTGATTGGTTCCATTTCACAGGTATTACCCCTGCCCTAGGCGATAATGTAGCTGAAATCTGCTTAGAAGCATGTAAAGCTGCTAAAGAGCGTAACATTACCATTAGCTGTGACCTAAACTATCGTAATAAATTATGGTCTAAAGAGAAAGCTGGCAAGGTTATGGGTGAGCTCTGCCATTATGTTGATGTATTAATTGCAAATGAAGAAGACTCTTACGATGTGTTTGGAATTAAGGCAACAGATACCGACATAACTGCAGGTAAAGTAAACCATGAAGGTTATAAGGATGTTGCTAAGCAACTGGTAGATCGTTTTAACTTCTCCAAGGTAGCAATTACCCTTAGAGGTTCTCTATCTGCAAATGATAATAACTGGGCAGCAATGCTCTATGATGGTAAGGATTACTACTTCAGTAAGAACTACCTAATTCATATTGTTGACCGTGTAGGCGGTGGTGATTCCTTTGGTGCTGGACTAATCTATAGTTGCCTAAATGATTATACTCCTCAAGATACAATAGAATTTGCTGTTGCGGCGAGCTGCTTAAAGCATAGTATCGAAGGTGACTTCAACATGGTTACCGTTGATGAAGTAAAGAAACTGGCCGGCGGAGATGCTTCCGGTCGAGTGCAAAGATAGTATGTCTGATTATACAACTTATGAAGTGTTTTCCTATTACAAATATTTTGTCACCAAAAAAGAGTTTCCCAAGCGAAACTCTCGCGCCGAGCGCGGTAAGTAAAATAACCTGCGATGTTTGCCATTCATCGCAGGTTATTTTATTATCTGACTTTATTTCATAACTATATTAACAATCTTGCCTGGAACATAGATTTCTTTAATAACATTACCTGTTAATTTATCTGCCATCGTTTCCTTGGCTTTTGCAATTACAGCATCTTTGGATGCATCCGCTGCAATCATCATGGTACCCTTGGTCCTACCATTAATCTGAAGAGCGATTTCAATTTCATCATCCTTCATCTTATCCTCATCATAGCTTGGCCAGCTATTCTCAAAGACAGATGTCTCATGTCCAAGCTGCTCCCAAAGTTCTTCACTAATATGAGGAGCAAAAGGAGCTAAGAGAATAA
>JAAYQP010000155.1 GCA_012519195.1 Clostridiales bacterium
CTACTTCCATAGCAATGGACATCATATTAATGTCAATGTATTTGACCGCGAAACTCTAATTGATGCTATGGAACATCCTGAAAAATATCCTCAGCTTACCATCCGTGTATCCGGATATGCAGTAAACTTCATTAAATTAAATCGTGAACAGCAGCTTGATGTAATTCATAGAACCTTCCATCAAAGATAAATGGATCTACTTGTTTCGCTCTGAAAGGCTTGGTGATTGAATGAGTAAAATTGGACGAATCCATTCGCTGGAGAGCTTTGGTACTGTAGATGGACCAGGAATCCGGTTTGTAGTATTTATGCAAGGATGCCCACTTCGGTGTCAATTCTGTCATAATCCGGATACCTGGGAAGTATATAAGGGTACAGAGTATTCAACAACACAGCTTATCGAAGAAATCCTAAAATATAAATCCTTTATGGATTATTCCGGTGGAGGGGTTACCTTCACTGGAGGGGAACCCTTATTACAGGCAGAGTTTATCCTTGATGTAGCGAAACAGCTAAAGAATAAAGGAATCTCAATCGCCATAGATACCTCCGGGTATGTATGGAATAGCCAAGTGAAGGAGGTTCTAAATTATACCGACATTGTTTTGCTGGACATTAAGAATTATGACCCCGTAGTATACAAAGCAATTACTGGTGTATCCTTATCCCCTACATTAAAATTTCTAGATTACTTAAGAGAAAAAGAAATTAATACCTGGGTTCGTTATGTGTTGGTTCCTGGTTTGTCAGATAATCTGGATAATATAAGGGAATTATCAAAGTACCTAGATAACTATCCCAATGTATCAAAAATAGAGCTCCTAGGTTTTCATAAGATGGGTGAATATAAATGGAAGGAGCTTGGTCTAGATTATAAGCTGACGGATACCAAGGAACCGGATGCAGAACTGCTTCAGGAAGTGAAAAAAATCTTGGAGAGTAACGGGAAACTAGTATCCTTGAACGGATAAGGTCCCATTCAAAAGATAATTTTATTAGGAGATAATTTCCTTAAGCTACCCTTTATATAAATATAAATAAATAGGAAAAGCATAGATGTTGAAGAGATGGTAGTCAATATCTATGCTTTTTTTGCGATTATAGTAAATCGGTAATTGGGAAAAGTGGACTTTTCTTTTTATTTGAGATAAAGTATGCTACTATAGGAAGTGAACTTTCTTATGGAATAAATCAAATATCATATATAGGAGATTTGTACAAATGAAATTATACTTAATCAGACATGGGGAAACCGATTGGAATAGACAGGGAAGATTTCAGGGAAGGGAAGATATTCCCCTTAATGAGACTGGAATACAGCAGGCAAAAATCTGTGGCCAGGCTTTACAAAGTGAGCGATTTTGTGCTGTGATAACTAGCCCTTTAGTACGGGCCAAGAAAACAGCTGAAATAATAGCAGAAGCCGTTGGGGTCAAAAATGTTATCGTGGATGAAGATTTGATAGAACGAGATTTTGATAAAATATCTGGGATGCTGCCAGAGGAACGTAAGGCATTTCTAGCCTCAGGACAGGTAGATAACAAAGAACCATGGGATGTACTACTTGAGCGAATGATGAAATGTATTCGAAAATATGCCGATCAGTTCTATGATGAAAATATTATTCTTGTGTCCCATGGAGCCTCGATTCGTGCAGTTTTGGATCATTTCACCGATGGTGAGATCGGCAAAAAGAACATAAGACTTAAAAATACCTGTATTAGTATTTTAGATTACGATCGTGATACATTAAAGCTAAATTGCTATAATTTAACCGCAGAAGAATATCAAAGTAGGACGGATTTATCCTGCTAATCTTTTACTTGGCTTAGTCATTGTCCTTATGATGGGGATGTTGGGATAAATCTATCCCAACACCTAGTTTGTAAATCCCATTCTAAGCTCTTTTTCATTATCTAATATTAGTACCTGATTCTGATCGGATCGATATTGCATAGGAGTAATCCTTGTCTGTTTTTTAAAATGTTTACTAAAAGAG
The DNA here is from genome assembly GCA_012519195.1 of Clostridiales bacterium. GTDB lineage: Bacteria > Bacillota > Clostridia > Lachnospirales > Lachnospiraceae > Mobilitalea. The sequence continues at coordinate 2,000 of JAAYQP010000155.1, forward strand.
GGTGCATCACGGAACCCACAAGAATATGCGATTTCTGTCACACTCAAATTCGTTTCCCTCAGTAATTTCTGTGCTACACTGATACGATAGCTAATTAAATATTGTTGAGGTGAAACCTTTTTGTAGTTCATAAAAAGCCGATATAGATAGGTACGATCTATGGAAAGGTACTTTGCAACATCGGAAATCTTAATATCATAAGTGTAATTATTATGGATATAATCCAATGCTTTTGGAATATAGGTTTCGTATATTAATTTTGAAGTGTTATCGGTGGGGATACGAATATGGGAAAAGCAAAGATAGAGTTCCCCTATATAGCTAAATTCATTACCATGTCCTTTCGTGAAATTCTGTATTAACTTCAATAGTTCTTCCCTTAAGGCTCCATTACTAGTGTCTGTAAAGATCAGGTCGGTTTGTGATAAACCACAGCTTTTCAAAATGGTATTAACTTCATAACCATCAAAACCAAACCAACAATACTCCCAAGGATCATGCTCATCAGCACAGTATAGTGTAGTGGTTCCAGGAGTAATTAAAAATCCCTGTCCTTTTTTTAGATGATAGACATTTCCATTGACATGATACTCTCCCCGTCCGTCTAAAATATAATGGATTAAATAATGTGGTCGGATGGCAGGACCAAAAGAGTGTAAGGGTTTGCATTGCTCTTGTCCACAGTGATAAAGGGTCAGTGGATTGCTAAAGGTATGTTGATATTCAGGATTATTCGTTAACTTCATTCACTTCACTCTCTCTACCATAGCTCTCTAATTATCTGGATTATAAATTGAAATTAATAGGACGCCTTCCTTTGCTCAGGCTTCAAATTTATTAACTTGTCCATTGATTCAACATAATGACAAGAACCTGAAACAAAAAACATAGTTAATCTTGTACACTTATTATATAATAAGTTCATCAAGAATACAAACTATTGGAGGCGGTTACATGATTAAAATTACATTTATGGGAGCTGGTAGTACTGTATTTGCAAGAAATGTACTTGGTGACTGTATGTGCACCCCATCTCTTCGTGAAGCAGAGATTGCCCTATATGATATTGATGCTAAGAGACTAG
>JAAYQP010000156.1 GCA_012519195.1 Clostridiales bacterium
AAAAAGAAATATACAAGGAGGCCTATATGGAGTTTCGCAAATCCACCCACGCGGATGCTGATGGAATCATGGAGATTATTAGGCAGGCGCAATCCTATCTGAAGAGCCAAGGAATTGATCAATGGCAGAATAATTATCCCAACCCAGAGGTTGTAAAGAAGGATATCGATGAGGAAAATGGATATGTTATAGTGAAGGACAAGCTAATTATTGGAACGGTTACGGTATCTTTTGATGGGGAAAGTACTTATGATGTGATTTATGATGGAGCATGGAAGAGTAATCAACCATTTGCGGTTATTCATAGGATTGCAGTACGTGACGAATATAAGGGACAAGGGATTTCCTCAAAAATTATCAGGTGGATTGAAGAAATGTGTTTGAAAAAAGGCATCCATAGTATAAAAGTGGATACCCATGAAAAGAATCTATCCATGCAGAAGATATTAAAGAATAATGGTTTTGAATATTGTGGTATTATTTACTTGGCAAATGGAAGTAAAAGAATGGCATTTGAAAAAATGATATAATAAAAGCGGAATGAGGAATTACAAGCTTGCTTGTAGATTCTGATTGGAGCAACAAGATCATGAACAGGTTTTTTTATTCATGATATAATGAAAGCTAAAGTAATAAACTATAACATAAGCGATAAGCGGATAGGAGGATTCAATGGAGAAAAAAACACCTCTTTATGACAAGCATGTGGAACTTAAGGGGAAGATGGTACCTTTTGCCGGTTACCTTTTACCTGTTCAGTATGAAAACGGTGTAATCAAGGAGCATATGGCTGTAAGGACAGCAGCTGGCTTATTTGATGTATCCCATATGGGTGAAGTGCTTCTGGAGGGGGAGGATGCTCTTAAAAATGTACAGATGCTGGTAACCAATGATTGTAGCAAAATGGTTGATGGTCAGGTAAAGTACAGTCCTATGTGTAATGAGAATGGCGGGGTGGTTGATGATTTACTAATATACCGAAGAGCACAGGATTCTTATCTACTGGTAATTAATGCAGCAAACCGAGAAAAGGATGTAGAATGGATCAAAGGACATCTATTCGGTAATGTGAATTTTAAGGATATATCGGATTAGGTGGCCTTGTTGGCATTACAGGGACCAAAATCGAGAACGATCCTTGAAAGACTAACCGATGAGAAGAATATTCCAAGGAAATATTATAGTTTCCAAGAGAATGTTATGGTTGCTGGTATTAACTGCCTTGTATCGAAAACCGGATATACCGGGGAGGAAGGATATGAATTCTATTGTGGACCGGAAGATGCACCTAAGCTTTGGGATGCTCTAATGAAGGAGGAAGAATTAATTCCATGCGGTTTGGGAGCAAGGGATACCCTTCGACTTGAAGCTGCAATGCCACTGTATGGGCATGAGATGGACGATACCATTACCCCTCTAGAAGCGGGATTAGGCTTCGCTGTTAAGTTCGATAAGGAAGAGTTCATAGGTAAGAAGGCATTGCTGTCAAAAGGGGTCACCCGTGGCAGAGTGGGTCTTACCATTACCGGAAGGGGTATTGCGAGAGAAAATTGCCCAATCTATCGAAATGGGGAACAGATTGGGATTACGACCTCTGGAACACATTGTCCCTATCTTGGGAAACCGGTAGCTATGGCTCTTGTGAATATTGAATTTATACAGATTGGCACCCAAGTAGAAGTGGAGATACGTGGGAAAAAAGTCGCAGCCGAGGTTGTATCTCTTCCTTTCTATAAAAGATAAATACCGAGCGAAGAAATTGGTATATGTTTTATATATGGTATCTAACTTATTTTATAATTATCTAGAAGGTAAATATATTGTTTGGCAGAAGAATATAAGCAAAAGGATAATTGTACAATAGCATTAAGGATATTGTTAATAATATTATTTCATATAGGAGGAAAAGAATTATGATGCAGGACCTTAAATTTACGAAAACAAATGAATGGGTTCAATATCTTGATGAAACTACGGTGCGGATTGGCTTAACCGATTATGCACAGAAAGAATTGGGTGATCTAGTATTTGTAAATTTACCAGAAGAAGGGGATGAGGTAGTGGCTGGAGAGGCCTTTGCTGATGTGGAATCGGTTAAGGCGGTATCCGATGTTTATAGTCCGGTTACCGGTACGGTTCGTAGTGTTAATGAAGAACTGCTGGATCATCCGGAACTGATTAATTCGGATCCAATGGAGGCTTGGTTTATAGAAGTAGAAGAAGTGAGAGAAACCACAGAATTTTTAACGGAGGATGAGTACGATCAATTTATCAGTAAGGAGGGATAGTGAATGGGCACTTATGTACCGAATACCTTACAGGAACAAGAGGGAATGCTTCATTCCATTGGTCTGAATGGGAGGGAGGAACTTTTCAATTCAATACCCAAAGAGGTGCGCTTAGATAGGAGTTTAAAGCTTCCCTCCGGGCGATCAGAGATGGAAGTTCGAAATATCATGACTAATTTGGCGGAGAAGAATCGAGTTTTTAAGACCATTTTTCGAGGAGCTGGTGCATACCGCCATTATATTCCTTCTATTGTTAAGCAGATCACATCTAAGGAAGAGTTTATAACCGCCTACACTCCTTATCAGGCGGAAATCAGCCAAGGAATCTTGCAATCAATCTTTGAATTCCAAACCATGATCTGTGAGCTGACCGGTATGGATGTATCCAATGCCTCCGTTTATGACGGTGCAACTGCAGCAGCAGAGGCAATTATTATGTGCATCGAGAGAAAAAGAAGAAAGGTTGTGGTATCAGAAACCGTAAATCCGGAGGTCATCTTCACCATCAAAACCTATTGCTCAGGTTTAGATATCGAAATTCTTACGGTAGCTGCTAAGGAAGGGAAGACAGATCTTTCCAAATTAGAAGCAATCCTTGATCAAGAAATTGCTTCGGTTTTGATACAACAACCCAATTATTTTGGACAGTTAGAAGACGGGGAGGCAATTAATACATTAGTAAAAAGCTGTGGAGCCAAATATATTATTAGCTGCAATCCCATTTCCTTAGGGATCCTTAAGACACCGGCAGAATATGGTGCCGATATTGCAGTGGGTGAGGGGCAGCCTTTGGGAATTCCTTTAAGTTTTGGAGGCCCGTATCTAGGATTTATGGCAGCGAAAGAGGCTATGATGCGAAAATTACCTGGAAGGATCGTTGGTGAGACGAAAGATTCCCAGGGAAGAAGAGCCTTTGTCCTTACCTTACAGGCCAGAGAACAGCATATCCGCAGGGAGAAAGCCTCCAGTAATATCTGTTCAAATCAGGCTCTCTGTGCCATGACTGCAGCTGTCTATCTAGATGCTATGGGTAAAAGAGGCTTAGAGCAGGCAGCAATCCTATCTATGTCAAAAGCCCATTACCTAGCCGATCGGCTCTGTGAAATAGAGGGCTTCGAACTGGTTTACAAAGGGGAATATTTTAATGAATTTGTTACGAGCTGCCCAGGAAGTGTGGATAAGATTTTACAAGTTTTAGAGGAGCGTGGAATTCTTGGAGGATATCCTCTGACCGGAGAACTGGATGGAAAACTCCTATGGTGTGCTACCGAGCTTAATAGCAAGGAGGAAATTGATAATATGATCGATATCCTTAAGGAGGTGGTAGGTAGATGAAACTTATCTTTGAAAAAGGGAATAAAGGAAGGGGCTGTGAGCTTCTGCCACCCTGTGATGTTCCTATCACTGAGGTTAATCCAAACTTTAAGCGTAATATAGAGCTCCATCTCCCGGAGGTTTCGGAAACAGAACTTAGCAGGCATTACACTGAGTTAATGAAACGAACCTTTGGTGTCAATGATGGATTTTATCCCCTTGGTTCCTGCACTATGAAATATAATCCAAAGATTAATGATGAGATGGCAAAGTTACCAGGCTTTTCTGAAATCCACCCCCTTCAACCGGAAGATACGATACAGGGGTGCCTGGAGGTTATGGCTCTAGCAGAAGAATACCTATGTGAAATTACCGGAATGGATCGGATGTCCTTCCAACCGGCTGCCGGAGCTCATGGAGAATTTACTGGTTTACATTTAATTCGTGCATATCACAAGAGCCGAGGAGATAAAAAACGGGACAAGATACTTGTTCCGGATTCTGCCCATGGAACGAATCCTGCCAGCGCTACCATGGCTGGTTTTAAGGTAATTAACGTTCCTTCCACTAAGGAAGGACTAGTAGACCTTGAAGCCCTTAAAAAGTTAGTGGGAGAAGATACGGCAGGGTTTATGCTAACAAATCCCAATACCTTGGGCTTATTTGAAGAGAATATACTAGAAATAACAGATACCATCCATCAAGCTGGAGGTTTAAACTATTATGATGGCGCAAATTTAAATGCAATTATGGGAATTGCCAGACCAGGTGATATGGGCTTTGATGTTGTTCATCTTAATCTTCATAAGACATTCTCAACTCCCCACGGAGGCGGAGGTCCTGGAAGTGGTCCGGTTGGTTGCAAGGATCTTCTTGCCAAGTTTTTACCATCTCCACAGGTAATGAAAAATTCAGATGGAAGTTTTCGTTTGGAATATAATAATGAGCAAAGTATTGGCCGGGTAAAAGCATTCTATGGTAATTTTCTGATCCTTGTAAGAGCGCTTACCTATATTCTTACCCTAGGAAGGGAAGGTTTAAAAAATGCTTCCGAAAGTGCAGTTCTGAATGCTAATTACATGATGCATCAGTTAAAGGAAACCTTTTCAATTCCATTTCCGAAAGCTTGTATGCATGAATTTGTCATTTCACTCGAGAAGCTTAAGAAGGAGAAGGGAGTATCTGCTCTTGACATCGCTAAGGTAATGTTGGATTATGGCATCCATCCACCGACCATGTATTTTCCGCTGATTATACAAGAAGCCTTAATGGTAGAACCAACGGAGACGGAAGCAAAGGAAACCTTAGATGAAGTAATTGCAATCTATAAGCAAATTTATGAAGAAGCGGTTAATAACCCTGAGTCCCTCCATAACTATCCCTTAAAGACCTTTATCGGCCGGCCGGACGAAGTTATGGCAGCTAGAAATCCAATCCTTAGATACCGGGCAGAATGAAACAATAATGAAACAATAATTTAAAGGTATATTTTCCAAGGTATCCTATTGTATGACTCTCGTAACAAGAGGGCGTATTACTCTATCAAGGGGGTACCTTGGATAATTCTAGGATCATGAAAGAATAGTAGGTATACTATTTTTTCTACAAGGAAATGAGGTATATTTTGATAGAAAAGATTCATTATATCATTACGCATCAGACCATTCCTTATGCAAATCTGGCTCTAGAGGAATACCTATTAAAAAATGTCTCCGATAGAGAATGTATCCTATATCTATGGCAAAATGAGAAGACCGTTGTTATTGGAAAGAATCAGAATCCCTGGAAGGAATGTAGGATTGCAGAATTAGAAAAGGATGGTGGCAGGCTAGTCCGTCGTTTGTCCGGTGGCGGAGCGGTGTTTCATGATTTAGGTAATCTGAATTTTACCTTTCTAATGGGGAAGGAAAACTATGATTTGGATAAGCAGTTGGAGGTTATCCTAAGGGCGGTAAACCAGCTAGGAATACCAGCAGAAAAGTCTGGCAGGAATGATATTACCGTAGAAGGTCGCAAATTTTCCGGAAATGCTTTCTACTCCGATGGAAGCCATAACTATCATCATGGTACGATACTGGTCCATGTGGATATGAAACAATTATCCCACTATCTAAATGTCTCTAGGGATAAGTTGATCTCAAAGGGAGTGGAATCGGTGAAATCAAGAGTGGTCAACCTGCAGGAATATCTCCCGGACTTATCGATTGATCGAATGCGGAAGGAATTAATTAGGGCCTTTGGTGATGTATATGGTTTGAAACCAGAGCCACTTAACCAAGCAAGAATAGATACTCTGGAATTAAGGAAATTAGAGAATAAATTTTCTTCCTGGGATTGGATCTATGGTAGAAAGATCGCATTTAGCGATGTCTTTGAACGAAGGTTTCCTTGGGGTAATATTGAGTTGCAATTACTTGTTGAGGCAGGTCTTATCAAGGAATGTATGGTATATTCTGATTCGCTAACAATCTACTTATTTGAGCGAATTCCATCCTTCTTGACTGGATGCATCTATACCTCAAAAGCTATGGTAGATGCTATAAAAAAGATCAATGTGGCGAATGAGATTGAGAATAATATACTAGAAGATCTGATACAAATGATAGAGCAGGAAGGAATATAGTTTAAATAGATAATTACGAAACTAGTAATATATGATAATTTTATATACAACATATACTAAGACTTCGCTCCGTGGCGTGCACGCACGCAAACTTCGCTCGGAAACTTTTGTATAAAAATTGATATAATAATAAAGTTTCGAAATTATCTAATATAGTTTATATTCAGAAAGGTTTGATGAATATGCAGGAAAAATATGATTTAATCGTCATCGGCTCAGGGCCTGGAGGTTATGTCGCAGCGATTAAAGCAGCGAAACTAGGGATGAAAACCGCAGTAATAGAAAGTAGGGAGATTGGCGGAACCTGCTTAAATCGAGGCTGTATTCCTACAAAGACATTAATGCATAGTTCCCATTTGTATTCAATGGCTAAGGATTTGGATGATTTTGGTATCACTTATTCTGAACTTAGTTATAATTTAAATGCAATCCAGGATCGCAAGGATGAAATTGTGGCAAGAATAAGGAAAGGGATTGAAGGATTACTTGAGGCAAATAATGTGACCATATATGGGGGGAAGGCCACAATTATAGAGGAGCATAAAATTATCTGCGAACATAGCCAAGGTAAAGAATTGCTTGAGACCAGGAATATACTTATCGCAACCGGTTCAAAACCAGTAATACCCAAAATTCCAGGTGTAAATCTCGAAAATGTAATTACCAGTGATGAGCTTTTATCCCAAAGAGATCGACTTTACCAAAAACTGATTATCATTGGTGGTGGGGTGATCGGAATTGAAATGGCAACTTTCTACAGGGAGATGGGATCAGAAGTTACCATCATCGAGGCAATGGATCGGATTCTTCCCAATATGGATAAAGAAATCTCCCAAAGCCTTTCTATGAATCTGAAAAAGAAGGGAATACAAATTCATACGAAGGCAAGAGTAGTAGGAATATCAGAAGCAGAAAATGGCACATTGCTCTGTGAATATGAAGAAAAGGATCGAATAAAAAGTACTTCGGCAGAAGGAATTCTGCTGGCCATAGGACGAAAAGCCAACACAGAAGGATTGTTCGCTGATGACTTTAGCCTTATCATGGATGGAGTAAGTATTAAGGTTAATGATAAATTTCAAACCAGTGTGGAAAGTATCTATGCCATTGGTGATGTTATTAAAGGTAAGCAACTTGCCCATGCAGCCTCAGCTCAAGGGATTGCGGCGGTAGAGCATATGCATAACCGTAAGACATCGGTTTGTTTGGAGGTCATCCCTTCCTGTATATACACCAGACCGGAAGTTGCAGTCGTTGGTATGACTCAGGAAGAAGCCAAATTACAAGGTTTTCATATTAAGATTGGTAAGTATCCCATGCTTGGGAATAGTAAAACTTTACTTTCCGCAGGTGACCGTGGTTTTATAAAGGTAGTCTGTGATCAAGAGACAGATCGTATCCTTGGTGCCCAGCTTCTTTGTGAGAGAGCGACAGATATCATTGGAGAATTCGCAACTGCTATGGCAAATGGTCTAACCTATCAGAACTTGGCTAAAGTGGTTCGCCCCCATCCAACCTTTGAGGAGGCAATAACGGAAGCGGTGGAAGATATTGAGGGTATGGCTATCCACCTAATGCCCAAACGAGGATCTTGGAGATAATTAATTTTGTTGTTTTATTAATTTCATCCCTTGACAAATGGACAAGTTCTAGATATAATAAAAAAGTGCTTTTTCGATAGGAAGTACACGAAATGTACAAAATTAGCACTTGGGATCTTAGCTCAGCTGGGAGAGCATCTGCCTTACAAGCAGAGGGTCATAGGTTCGAGCCCTATAGGTCCCATTTTGGCGAAGTAGCTCAGTTGGCGAGAGCACGCGGTTCATACCCGCGGTGTCGGGGGTTCAAATCCCTCCTTCGCTATGATTAAAAGGAGTTATAAGAATTGATCTTATAACTCTTTTTTGATGTGTATTGCGTATGATTTTTATCCAACGTAGATATGCTTTCGCTCGATTGTTACTCATAGCGGTACATAAGGCCCCGACAAACAAATGTCTATCGATATCTATCTGCCGGGGCCTAAGTACCTATGGTGACAAACGATCTACTTATGGATTAAAAATCATACGCTGTTTTCAAAAACCTAAAATTTGATATACGAGTTTATCATGAAAACGGGGCTGTCGCATTAATTTATGCGACAGCCCCATTCCCTTTTTATTAAAGAATATAATTAACTACTTACTTAGTAAGATCTAACTGATAGCCTGTGTTATATAAGCTACCGCCTAATACAATGTATACATCGTATGCAGAACCTGCTGCGTTAGCAGTAGATACCCAACCATCTACGTTTACCGTAACATCATTCTCCCCTTCGACGGTAGATTGATTTGTTTCAAAGGCTAAGTAACTTCCATCTTCCTTAACCAACACAATATAGCTATCCTTCAAATCATCTTCCGTAGGAATTGTATAGGAGGCGGTTAGTGTCATCTTCGTCGGATCTAAGGATACGGTCACATTCTGTGCCTCTTCAGCAGTTGCAAGGTCGATATCCACATCTACAGTAGATTGATTGCCTAGATTTCCTAGGTATTTACCGCTTGTAGTAATATCAAAACCATATAAATCCTCGTAAGGGGATAAACGTAGGGTACGATAGGCAAGATGATCTAGTTTCAGTTCATATACTACCTTATTGTCCTTAACTTGAGCAATATTTGCGGAATGAATTAGTCCTGGAAGGAAGGAATCAAATGGACCATAATCATAACTATCTTCTTCTGGATTATATAGATTTGATCCAGCAGTTACCCAGATATTGTTTGGATCATTATCAAGTTCAATCGCACCACTAATCCATTCTGAGTAGAATTTCGGACCTAATTCCTTACCATATTGCCATACTTGCTCAATTGTCATCGCATCCTCATCGATACGATATGCTACTGCTCTTGAATATACATCATCTCCAGTTGACTCTTCCTCTGGTTTTGTAGTCTTGGTACGGCCTGCACCATTATCAAAGCATAGGATATCTCCATTGGATAGAATACTTACCTGATGCTGTGCATATTGCCATTCAAAATCATCACCAACCGGTGTAAAGAAGTATTTCTGATATTCCTCACTCCATCCTTCTGGATCTCCAATAATCCATTTTAATGTTTTCTCTGTTTTATTTACAGCTACAATTGCATCTACATGACGTGCTGATAATAGAATCGTATCCGTCTCTTCATCATACCAGACACCATTATTATGGAACCAATCTTCGTCGGTACGGTTAAGGGAGCCACCTTCCTTAGGATCAATTAGATCTTTCATATCTAATTCCCATACAACTTCTCCAGTTGCTCGATCAAGTTCCACGAGATAATCTTCAACCGTTTCAAAACTTGTTCGATCAGAGACAACTAAAAGTTTATTGTTTGGCATTTCGAACACATCATGGTGCATTCCTCCAGGGATTGCGTATTCGATATAAACTTTACCTAAGAGATCGAATTCAATTAAGCCGGATTTAAAATAGAAAGGTCTTAAGGTATAGGGACTAGGTGCAATAAGATGCCCATTTTCTAGTACCTTGACTCCTAAAGTACCGGTGTCTTCCATATACCAACGGATATCCCCTTTACTATCTACCATATACAGTCCACCATTGGTGTTGCAGACTAAGGTTAGATCAGAATAGTCATAGGAATTCTTATCATGCATAGTAACCTTTTTATCTTCTAATTTAAAATCAAGAATATCTGTAGTAACTTCAACCGTAGTGGACTGACCATCTTCAAGGGTTAATTCTACTTGGGTAGTTTCACCAGGATATAATCCATAGATTGGTACAATGTGGTTAGTTGCTTTTGCAAACTCACCCACGATATCATCCTCAGAGGATTTTCCCTTTACCAGGATAGTACCACCCTGTTCCGTATCGGTGCTAAAGATTGCAACAGCAGTAAGCGGAGATTTACCGTATGGATTAACAATAACAAAAGGTTCTTCAAAGGAATAACCTTTCTCTAACTCGGCTTGTAGGCCTTGATCAATTTGAGCTTGATCATCAAAATAATTCTTTACTTCTAGAACTTTAGTATTCTTTAACCCAACTGCTTCTACATCATTTTCTTGTGTATTATCCGTCTGCGAAGGTGTGGGGGTAGGGGTTTCTTTATTCTCCTTGTTGTTTCCACAACCCCAGAGAATTGTTGTTAAGAGGGATAAGAGCAATAACCCTTTTAATATTTTTTTCATAGTAATACATTCCTTTCTTGGATTTATTCTACGATATTTCCCTTAAGGAGTGATTGTAATCGTTTCTCCTGTATTATAACGGGTACCATCATAGGTTAATACAATTTGATACTCGTCAGGTTCAAGATTAGAGAATGGTATGACTAAGTTGTAGGTTAATTTATGATAACTTTTTTCTCCATCTTTTGTATAGGACATATCTAGCATATAGTTATTCTTTGTACCAATAAATTCAATATGGGATACCTTATGATCTCCTGTTTTTATATAGAGTAGCTGCTGACTTATCGATAGTTCCACACCTTCCTCTAAGATCTGTTCTGGAGCAGGTTCTGCATCTTGATTTAAGGATGCAGCCCGTAAGGTACCTTTAAAATAATTATCCGATAATTGCATACTTACGGCACAGGTATTAAAATCTGGCTCAAACTCATAACCACGATAGGCGGTATGTTTTAAGGAGTACTGGTTTAGAACTTCTTCCGTATCATAGTCGTATTCATAGATCATTGCATTACGACCATCCTCTGTCTCTTCGGCCAGATACATTCCCATGGCAAATACTCGTCCAGCTTCATGGTTATATCTAAAGTTAGAGGTAATCTTAGACTTAAGCCCTTCATAGATATGTTCCTGTGATACCGTCATTTCTTTCTCATTGATGGTAAATAAGGATACATAAGAGGGTTCCAAATCGTCAAAGAAATCTACTTTCCTAGTTTTATGCCAATGGTTATCATATAACATAACATGAATGGTTTCTGGATTGTTATCTAAATCATATGGTAACTCGTAGATACTATGCGGTTGATAATGCCATATGATATCTCCAACCGGTTGTAAAACCTTATCCTCATAGGGTGTTCCCTTCCAGAATTCAGGATTTGCTAATATCCAAACCAATTCATTGGTGGACCAATTTACTTTGATTCCACTATGGACATTTCTTGGAGAAAGCACGACCGTGTCATCCTTTTCATTATAGGAAGCAGTATTTAGATGGGCCCAGTCCTCCATATCAACATAGGTGGTGCCAAAGATTTCTCTCATATCAAGAGTTTTTATAATTTCTCCGGTTTCTCTATCAATTTCTTGAACGGTATCTTCCACGTGTTCATCGATGGAATTGGATAGCACTAGTAGATTTCCACCCGGCGTTTTCTCGATGATCTCATGATGGGCTCCATTTTCTACAAAGTAGATTTGATGTACACGTCCTATATAGTCCATTTCATATAGCTGTTGAGCATGGGGCTTACTATACGTCGGGATCATAACTTCCTTGTCCATCACGATAAAATGTCCGTTTGATAATGGAAAATATCCATAGCTAGCATAGGTTTCGTTTAGGTACCAACGCACATTTCCTTCGGTATCAAAGGCGAAGGGATAAGGGGTTCCAAAGCCAGACGCCTCAATTAAGCCATAGGCAGAAGGAGCTGAGCTTTTTTCCACCTTAACAATATCGACCAATTTCTTAGGTAATGCTTCGGTCTGAATCTGGATTGTGCTTTGCTTGACTACATTCTTGTCATCATCCAGAAGTTCAATCGTAACGTCATTTAGCTTATCCGGATATAAACCGATGACAGGAATTCGATGAAGTGTGCCGGCATTCACGAGACCTACCACATCGGTCTCATCACTATTACCTTGAACGGTAACTCTTACAGCATAATCTTTCTCAGTTTTAAATAAAACCACTGCGGTTAGAGGAGAATTACCAAAGGGATTTAATACAGTAAGTGGGGCATCCAGTGTGTAGTCTCGATTCTCTAACTCCTGCTGTAACTGCTGATCGATGGTATAGCTTCGGATCACTCTGTCATCTACAAGGGGTACTGTAGATGTAAAGGAATTTTTATTCTTATTTGATACAAGTGCTTTTTCAAAGTCTGGAGATGGTAGGAGAGCTTTGCCTTTTCCAGCTCCTCCTTCTTCATCCTCCTCTTCTTCCTTAGTTGTTTCCTTCTTGCCCTTATCCTGTTGCTCTTGCTTTGAGGAGTTATCTTTATTCTCTTTCTTATTGGTGTTCTTACATCCGGCAAAAAGAGCCATGCAGGCTAGGGTAAATAGTAATAATCGAATTATCTTTTTCATTTCATTTACCTCTATTCAAACTTGTGTTCTAAAGTCTCATCTTGGAACTCATATTTTAAAGTTAATCCTGTTGCTCCTTCCTTAACTTCGTATGCAACCCAACCATTGCTGGAGCCAAAGTTAAGGTCTGTTCCCGGCATTCTTGTCATACCTAAATCAGACAGGAAGGTATCCTCGGTACGGTTATAAACATTGCCTTCCGCATCGGTAAGAACCATATTGGCCCATTTGATAGTTTCTGTGCTATCACCTTTTGAAATGGACATCTTAACCAAGTAGTACTCGTAACCTTCCGGTGCATTCTGCTCAACTTCATTGGTTGTAGCATCCGTGTAACCTAAAACAACACTGGCATTTTTTAAGGACTTTTCTCTTATAACATCTTCAATGGTTACATTCCAGCCACCAGCAGATACCTCAACCGGTGTAAACTCTTCCTTTTGTGTTGTCTCATCTGTATTCTTATCTTGGTCAGTTTCTGTATTTTCATTTTCCTTATCAGTTTGATCGGCAGTTTCCTCATCTGAGCTTCCATTACCGTTACCTTTTTCTTCATTTTCAGTTGCCTTATTCTCTGTCTCGTTGGGATTTGTCTCATTTTTATCATTACATGCTACAAGGCTAAATGATAAAGCTACCATGAAACAGATCATAAAAAGTTTCTTTTTCATCGCAATCTCCCTTTCATTGTCAAATTTATTAAATAGTATGCGCCTATAGATAATATGCCACGTAAATTGAATAAACTATCCTATGCTATTAGCTAATTATTTCCAGATTATCCATTATCTATAAGCACAATTGATCTTATTTTATATTTATCCTAGATTATTCATCTAGTTATTTCTAACGATGCTTCGCACCGCATTGTTACTGGTTTTATTCTGATTTTATACGTTCACTTAAAAAGTGAAAAATAATTGCATAGAAAAAGAGCCTCTTCT
>JAAYQP010000020.1 GCA_012519195.1 Clostridiales bacterium
ATTTTATTTTTTATCTTAATGGGGTTGATGTTAACTCTACAAAGTGGAAGTTACCTTTTCAATTGACCATATATTAAAACCAAATAAATAAATTCTATATATAGTTATTGATCAAAGATAAGTTTGGCAGTTTTACCAAAACCATAAATGTTTTTAAAATTCAATTAAATATTTCTAGACATTGACAAATTGTGATTCAAGTTATAGAATTAAAATTAATTCCGAGTAAAATAATAGGTATTAAAATGGTAGGATTAACATTGTAATCATTATATGATGATACGAATTTTAAAAATATATTAGATAAGAAAGGCATGATGTAGATGTTGGATAGAGAATTGTTAAATATTAAGAAACTTCATGTGATGACAGAAAATAGAGAAATTCTAAAAGGATTAAATTTAACCGTAAAGCCGGGAGAGATCCATGCGATAATGGGACCAAATGGAGCAGGAAAATCCACCTTAATGAATGCAATCATGGGTCACCCAAAATATAATATAACGGACGGCAAGATCTTTTTTAAGGGAGAAAATATTACGGAGCTTAAGACGGATGAAAGAGCAAAAAGAGGGATCTTTCTATCCTTCCAGACCCCGGAAGAGGTTCCAGGTATCACTGTGGAAGGGATGCTCAAAGGCGCAAGATTTGCTTCTACAGGCAAACCAGTCAGAACCTTACTCTTCCGTAAGGAAATGAAGGAAAAGCTGGATCTCTTAGAATTTGATCCGAGCTATGCCGAGAGATACTTAAATGTTGGCTTCTCAGGCGGTGAGAAAAAGAAGAATGAGATCCTTCAGATGATGATCTTGAATCCGAAACTAGCAATGCTGGATGAGATTGATTCTGGATTGGATGTAGATGCAGTAAGGATTGTGTCCAATTGCATTAATCAATTCCGTAAAGAGGAGAAGTCTTTTCTTATCATCACCCATAATAGCAAGATGTTAGAATATATAAAACCGGATTATGTTCATATCCTATTTGATGGCAGGATTGTTAAGACGGGTAATGCATCCATGGCGAAAGAAATCATTGACAATGGCTTTACCGTATATAAAGAAGCAGTTAATTTATAAGGAGGAGCATGTCAATGGAAAAGAAAAAAACAGTGGTAAAAGATATTGATCGCAGTATCTATGATTGGAAGAATGAGGATAAGTACAGCTATAAATCGGAGAAAGGCTTAAGTAAAGAAATTATTTTGGATATTTCAAGGAAGAAAAAAGAACCGAAATGGATGACGGATTTTCGTTTGAAATCCCTTGAAATCTACAATGTAATGGATCTTCCTACTTGGGGTCCGAGCCTGGATGATCTGGATATGAATCACATCGTAACCTATGTAAAGCCAGAGACGGAGATGAAGGGAAGTTGGAGCGAGGTTCCGGATGAGATAAAGAATACCTTTGATAAATTGGGAATCCCCAAGGCAGAACATGAATATCTGGCTGGCGTTGGAGCTCAGTACGATTCCGAAGTGGTTTATCATAGCATCAAGGAGGAATTGGTTAAGCAGGGCGTGATCTATACCGATATGGAGACTGCTATACGGGATTATGAAGATATTGTTAAAAATTATTTTATGAAATTAGTACCACCCAATGACCATAAATTTGTTGCTCTCCATGGCGCTGTTTGGTCCGGTGGCTCCTTTGTCTATGTACCGGAAGGGGTACATGTGGATATTCCCCTGCAGTCTTATTTTCGTTCCAATTCCCCAGGTGCAGGTCAATTTGAACATACCTTAATCATTGTTGAAAAGGGTGCAAAGCTTCACTTCATAGAAGGGTGCTCTGCGCCGAAATACAATGTTACTAATCTACATGCCGGTTGCGTTGAACTCTATGTGAAAGAGGATGCTTCTTTACGATACTCAACCATAGAAAACTGGTCCAGGAACATGATGAATCTAAACACCAAGAGAGCAAGCGTAGAGAAGAATGGCACGATCGAATGGATTTCTGGCTCCTTCGGTTCTAAAGTTTCAATGCTATACCCCATGAGCATTTTAAAGGGTGAGGGAGCTAGGTCCGAGTTTATCGGAATTAGTTTTGCCGGTAAGGGTCAGACCTTGGATACTGGAACTAAGGTTGTTCATGCTGCCCCCTATACCTCCTCCACAATCAGTACAAAGTCCATATCCAAGGATGGAGGAGCTGCTGTTTATCGAGGGTCTGTTAAGGTAGCAGCCAATGCTCACCATTCCAAATCCACCATTTCCTGTGAATCTTTGATGCTTGATGATCTATCCAGATCAGATACGATTCCTGCATTAGATATCATGAGCGATCAGGTCGAAATAGGCCATGAAGCGAAAATTGGTAGAATTAGTGATGAAGTTATCTTTTATCTAATGACGAGAGGGATTAGTGAAGAAGAAGCAAAGGCAATGATTGTCCGTGGATTTGCAGAACCAATTGCTAAGGAACTACCTTTAGAATATGCGGTAGAAATGAATAATCTGATTAAGCTTGAGCTGGAAGGCAGCATAGGATAGGATGGTGAAATAGATAAAATGTATAATAAAGATGATATCCTTGATAAGAAAAACGATAAAATAATGGATCAGGAAAAAGATAAAATAACTGAAAATAATATATATGATAAAAAAGAAAATCAAAACGAAGATGAAATGATAAACTGGCAAGCCTTGAATCCAATTCCGGTCCCTACTTGGCGTTGGCTTGGCGTAAATGACCGGTTAATTAAAGGGGATCCTATATCAGAAAAGTCTGTTTTTCCTCCCTACCAGTTTAAAATTTTAAATCTCAGTAAGCTAGATGTGAAAGTGGAAAATATGAATGAGGAGAAAAATTCACATCTTCAATGGAAAGACTTTGCGATTGATGGAATTAGCCAGCAAGTGGGTATGCAGGTAGTAAAGCAGTACAATAGCGGTTTCTACCTTGAGACCAAAGCGAGGCAGAAAAGCAAGGAGGCAATCCAGATATCCTATGAATTCAAAAAAGAGCAAAATGTAGTGGTAGATAATAATCTAATCCATGCCATGGAAGGTAGTGAACTAACGGTAATTGTAGATTATGAATCCCTAGACAACCATGTAGCTTACCATAATGGACTAACCCGTATTTATTGTGAAAAGGATGCTATCTTAAACTACATTATAGTCCAAAAACTTTCTGAGGAAAGCACCCATCTGGGAGCCTGTATTGCAAAGTTGGAGGAAAATGCGACGATCAATTATATTATAGTTGAGCTTGGTTCAAAGAACAACATTACTAACGTACGTAACGACCTACTAGGCAATCAAAGTTCGGCCAATATACATACTGTATATATGGGAGAAGGGCAGCGCGAACTAGATATTAACTATATCTGTAATCATTATGGCAAAGAAAGCAAGAGTAATATCGAAGTGAAGGGGGTTCTGCAGGACCAAAGTAATAAAATATTTAAAGGAACCTTGGATTTTAAAAAAGGTGCTAAAAAGGCTGTCGGCCAAGAGGAAGAGTATGTTGTACTGCTAAGTGATAAGGTAAGAAATCGTTCTGTTCCACTTCTATTATGTACGGAGGAGGATGTATCCGGTCAGCATGCCGCCAGTGCTGGAAGAATTGAAGAAGACAAATTATTCTATTTGATGACCAGAGGCTTTAGTGAAGTTCAAGCAAAGAAATTAATTGTTGAGGCAACAATTCGCCCGGTGATTGACCGGATTGAAGAGAAAACCCTTCGGGATGCAATATATGAAGAGATAAGGAGGAAAATAAATCATGGATAAAAAGATACGGAATGATTTTCCTACCTTAGATCAAATGGTCAATGGATGCCGTCTGGTATATCTAGATAGTGCGGCAACAACACAAAAACCACTTTCTGTCATGAAGGAGATTGAGGATTACTATAGAAGCAGTAATGCCAATCCTCATAGGGGGGCTTATTCTCTAAGTATGCAGGCTACGCAAATCTATGAGAATACAAGAACGATAATAAAAGAGTTTATAGGTGCAGGGAAAGAAAAAGAGATTGTATTTACTAAGAATACAACGGAGGCGCTTAATTTGATTGCCTATTCCTATGGGATGAATTTTATTAACAAAGGGGATGAAATTGTTATCTCCATAGCAGAACATCATTCCAATCTGGTTCCCTGGCAACAGGTAGCAAAGGCGAAAGGAGCCGTCTTAAAATACCTCTATCTGGATGAGGAAGGTTTGATCGCAAAGGAAGAGATCGAGAATAAAATAACTGCGAAAACAAAACTAGTATCCGTCACTCAGGTCTCCAATGTATTAGGAACCATCAATCCGGTAAAAGAGATCATTGAGAAGGCTCACAGTGTGGGCGCTATCGCCATTATAGATGCAGCTCAGAGCATACCCCACCAAAGGGTGAATGTATCAGAGTTAGACGCTGATTTTATTGTATTTTCCGGGCATAAAATGTTGGCTCCTATGGGAATTGGTGTTCTATATGGAAAGGAAGCCCTATTGGAGAAGATGCCACCCTTCCTCTTTGGTGGTGATATGATTGAATATGTAACTGAACAAGATACAACCTATGCTGAACTTCCTTATAAATTCGAAGGTGGAACGCAGAATGTTGGAGGAGCAGCAGGACTTTCTGCGGCAGTAAAGTATTTGCAGGAATTTGGCATGGATAAAGTCCAAGCGATAGAGAAAGATTTAGTATGCTATGCGATAGATAAACTCAGTGAGATACCGCATATCATTTTATATGGTACGAAGGATGTGGAGAAAAAAGCCGGTGTCCTATCCTTTAATGTGGAGGATGTTCATCCCCACGATGTAGCAACCATACTGGATTCCTATGGAGTGGCGATTCGAGCCGGACATCATTGCGCGGAACCCTTAATGCGATATATGAAGGTCAATGCTACCTGCCGAGCCAGCTTTTATCTTTATAATACCAAGGAGGATATTGATATTTTAGCAGAGGCTCTCGCCGATACAAGGAGGTGGTTAGGTTATGGATCTAAGTAGTTTATATTCTGAGATTATCACAGAGCATAATATGTCCAATCATAATAAGCGTCATATTGAGGGGGCCGATGTCTTAGAAAAAGGCCATAATCCTAGCTGTGGTGACGAAATTGAATTAGAACTTAAACTTCAAGGAGATCTCATTGAGGATGCAGGATATACAGGAGTTGGTTGTGCTATTTCCCAAGCATCAACCTCTATCATGATTGATCTAATAAGAGGTAAGACCTTGGAAGAAGCAAAACAATTAATTGAGATCTTTCTTGGTATGATCAAAAGAGAGATTACGGATGAACAAGAGCTAGAGATCTTGGAAGATGCCCTTGCACTAAGGAATATCGCTAATATGCCCTCCCGTGTAAAATGCGCTGTTTTGGCCTGGCATACATTAGAGGAAACCATAAAAAAGAGAGCTTTAGAAGATAAAAATGATTAAGCGGAATATAGATATGAAAGAATAAGGCAATTTTAAGAAAGTACTGGATAGTTTATATAATTTATGGTAAAGTCTACTTAAGAAGATGATTAAGGCTTCAAGGAAATTAATTATTATCCAGAGAGGATGGTTGATATTTATGAAGATAATGAACATCACAGATATTAATGGTTTCTTTAAGGTTATTGATGAATGTAAGGGTAAGGTGGAATTGGTTACTGGTGAGGGTGACCGATTAAACTTAAAATCCAAATTATCTCAATACGTTGCTTTAGCAAATGTATTCTCCGATGGTAAGATTGATGAGTTAGAGATTGTTGCTTACGAAAAAGATGATATTAATAAGTTAATCGAATTTATGTATCGAGGTGCAAAATAAACTACATCGTTAGAAGTGCTAGTAAAGAATGGCTGAATTTTTAGCGTATGATTTTTATCCATAAATAGTAGGATAAGAATCATACGCTATTTTAAATAACTTATTATCTGATAAATATCATTAACGAGAATAGGCGCTGTACAAATATTTAATAGAGTAGCTCCTAAAATTGTGCTTTATACAATTTTAATATAATGAATAAAACTTTAATTGACTATAATTTCAATGGAAGATATGATATTAAAATATGTCATACATAATATCTATTTTTACTGAACAATTATAAGCTCGGAAAGGAACGATGAGAAATGAAAGATAAACTTAGGAATTTTATGGTAGGCAGATATGGAGTAGATCAATTTAGTAAATTCCTTCTGGCATTGGCTTTGATCGCAATGATCGTTTCATCCTTTATTGGAGGACACATTCTTTATACCATATCTATTATGATATTATTTTATAGTTATTTTAGAATATTTTCTAAGAATATCCACGGAAGATATCAGGAGAATATGATATTTCTAAAATATCAGAATAAGTTTATTAATATCTTTCGTAGGGGTAAGAATACGATTAAACAAAGGAAAGTATACCATATCTATAAATGCCCCAGCTGCAAGCAAAAAATTCGGATTCCTCGAGGGAAAGGTAGGATATCCATAACTTGTCCCAAATGTCGCAGAGAATTCATTAAGAAGAGCTAATTAATCAAGCAACTGTTTGGTATTTACTTTCCAGTAATTATATGATATAATGATTTTGATTAAACCAATTGAATATTGGCAGGAGACGAAGAGATGCCACACAAGTACAATGCTAGTAATAGCAGTGTTATTTGTGTGGCTTTTTTATGTTCTTGATTTTGAGTATAGAGAATTGTATCAGCATAATCAAAGGAGGCAATTTCATGAATGATGTAGTAATTATTGGAGCAGGAGTAGCAGGTACCTATATTGCTAGGGAACTGGCAAGATATCAAATGAAAATAGTAATCCTTGATAAGGAAAATGATGTTGCAAATCAAACAACGGCAGCAAATAGTGCAATCATCCACGCCGGATATGATGCTTTAGCAGATCAGCTAAAGGGAAAGTTTAATGCACCCGGGAATGCCATGTTTGATCAGATTTGTGAGGAGTTGGATGTACCATTTAAACGAATCGGCTCTTTGGTCATTGGATTTAATGAAAATGACCGAAAAACACTGGTAAAGCTTTTTGAAAATGGCTTGAAAAATAAAGTTCCAGATATGAAAATCTTAGATCGTGATGAGGTCTTTGCATTAGAACCGAATCTTAATCCTGCTGTCACATGCGCCCTGTATGCACCTAGTGCAGGTATTATCGAACCTTGGGAGTTAGCAATTGCCTTAGCAGAAAATGCGATGGAAAATGGAGCAGAACTGAAACTTGAAACTGAGGTAAAGGATATTGAGAAAACAGCGGATGGCTATAAAGTGTATACCAATAAAGGTGAACTTGTAACAAGATATGTCATCAATTGTGCCGGTGTTTTCACAGATATAATTAACAATATGGTTACTGAACCAACCTTTAAAATTCATCCGAGAAAGGGGAACTATTTTGTTCTTGATAAGGATGTAGACAATCTGGTTCGTCATATAATCTTTCAATGCCCAAATGAAAATGGGAAAGGAGTCCTAGTAACTCCTACGGTTCGAGGCAATATACTTGTCGGCCCGGATTCTGAATTCGTGGAGGATCGAGATAGCCTAGCAACTGATGGAGATCGATTAAACTATATTAAGGAAACGGCATTAATATCCTTCCCTAAGTTACCATTTAACAAGGTCATTCGGACCTTCGCAGGATTGAGGGCTACCAGTGATTTGGGAGACTTTATCATAGAAGAAGCAAAAGGAGCGAAGGGCTTTATAAATGTTGCCGGCTTTGAATCCCCGGGATTATCTTCGATTCCTGCTGTAGCGCAATATGTTGTTAAACTAATGGAAGAAATTACAGGTGGTCTAAGAAAGAAGGAAGATTTTGTACCTACAAGAAGAAAAGTGATTCGTTTCAACCAACTATCCGATGCAGAAAAGAAACGCTTAATAAAGAAAAACCCTGATTATGGTAATATCATCTGTCGATGTGAAACAGTGACAGAAGGTGAAATTATCGATGCGATCCACAGAAAGGCGGGAGCTTGTACCGTAAAAGCGGTGAAAAAAAGAACCGGTGCAGGCTTTGGTCGCTGTCAAGGAGGCTTTTGCGGTCCAAGAGTCGTTGAGATTCTAGCCAGAGAATTAGGTAAACCGATGGAAGAGATTCATTATGATAGTTCCCGAGCTTATATCTTAACGGAAGAAACGAAGAAGTAGAATGGAGCACAGTAGGAAGGAGAAGAAGCAATGCAAACATACGACATTGTAGTGATCGGAGGCGGTCCGGCAGGG
>JAAYQP010000157.1 GCA_012519195.1 Clostridiales bacterium
CGCCGTGACGCAAGAATTATTATATAATAGCATTCTACTCTTGTCAACAACTTTTTTAAACTTTTTTGAATCTTTTTTTGCTTTTCTTTCGTGAATTCTATATTTTTACTATTTTAAGTTAATATATGGATATCCCATCTAGATTTTTCTTATCTTCCTCTATTTATTAACATAATTTAAAGTGAAATGAGCATCACCTTTGCTGTCAATATCCATAATAATAAAGGTAGGAATTCGTCCCTGCTGTCTTGGAAGGGATATACTTCCTGGATTTATTAACCAGACATCGCTATTCAAATCCATATATGGAACATGAGTATGCCCAAACATAACAATATCTACCCCATTTCTCCTAGCCTCATCCCTAATCACTTCGGTACAGTAATTTACACTATATCTGTGGCCATGAGTTAATAGAACTTTATACTTACCAATATGAATAATTTTCTCCTTTGGTATTCCTGTAAAAAAATCATTATTTCCAGAAACAAACTCAACAGAACAATCAGCAAAGGATTGTATTAATTCATCTCCGCCTTCAAAATCGCCCAAATGTATTAATAAATCAATCGGCTTTACTTTCTGTAAAGTATCAAATAGATATTGTTCTCTTCCATGCGTATCGCTAACTATTAGTATTTTCATCCTAGTTCACCCAGACTTATTCTATATATGTCTTGCAATTACTTCTTTGATTGCTCTTAATGCAATCCCTCGGTGGCTTATCTCATTCTTCTGTTCTGCAGAAAGTTCCGCTGTCGTACATTGATACTCCGGTAAATAAAAGATCGGATCATATCCAAAGCCATTTACTCCACTGATATGATCAGCGATATAACCTTCTATCGTACCTCTACGGGTATGGATTTCGCCACTCGGTAGTGCCATAGCGATGATACATACAAATCTTGCACTTCTGTCTTCCCCATAGACATTCGCCAGTTGATCAATAATATACTGATTTTTAACAGAATAGGGCGTATCCTCTCCAAGAAAGCGTGCAGAATAAATTCCCGGTGCTTTATCAAGGTAATCCACCTCTAGCCCAGAATCGTCGGCCAGAACAATTTCTCCGGTCATTTCCATAACGGTCTTTGCCTTAATAATTGCATTTTCTTCAAAGCTACTACCATTCTCTTCAATATTGAAATTAAAGTTAATATCTTTTAATGATAACAGTTCTATATTAAGATCCTTTAAAATTGCCCGGATCTCATCCATTTTTCCTTCATTTGTTGTCGCAAATATAATTCTTTTCATTCTGCCTCCTAATTTCGGTCACCCATATTCACCCATAGGGTATCGTAGGCCTTTATAATAGCATTATAAATCCCCTGTGCCACAGCTCTTCTATTTGTACTCTTACTTAGATATTCGATATCATTATTATTGGTCATATAACCGACTTCTATTATCACCGCAGGTACAGTGGCATTGTTTAATATAAAAATCTCATTATCTTTTTTCTCGATTAAGCCACGCTTAACTAAAGGTATCTTCTTCGCCAGTTCATCTAGGCAAATCTCCGCCAGATCCTTTGATCTAATTCCATCGAATTCTCTATTATAATAAAGGACTTCTGTTCCATTTGGTACACTTACCGTACTAGCATTGCAATGTATGCTGATAAAAAAATCACAATCAACAACATTTGCCAGCTCTACCCTGGGCCTTAAAAATACCTTATCATCGGAAAGCCTAGTATAATATACCTTAATATTTTCCTGATCCAGTAGCTCTTTTAAATGTAAGGCTATGTCTAGATTAATATCTTTTTCATAAAATCCATCTTCATTTGACAGTGCACCGGCATCCTTACCGCCATGCCCAGCATCGATTACCAGAATTTTATCGTGTACTTCTCTGGGTTTTTTAAGATCTATATAATAATACTGAGCATCTTCATGTAAAATATGTACATATACATGATCAAAAGTGATTAGGATCTCCGAGGTATAACTTTTCTGAAATTCATTGTATATACTTGTTATATTAACCCCTCGAACAATATCCTTTCCATAATTTTTCCTTACAACAGGTTGTAGTGAGCCTTCAGAATCCATTATTAAGTCTGTTTCTTCTATAAAAACAGGTTCACCTTGAAATACTTCACCATCAATTACTCTGACAATCATTGAGCTGTTTATATTATCTTCTATGACGCCACTTAAAGTGATACGAATCGATTTTGTAAGAAACAGATCCTCCATTTGTATCGAATTATGATTACCCTCTGGCTTTTTAATCATCAGAAAACGCTCACCAAGTTGCTGTTTTACATTAAGCGGATCCGCCTTTTCTATTAATCCGGCATTCATAGGATCATTTTCTTTGGCCTTTGCATATTGTGGCTTAACTACTTTCCCATCCGCAGATGAAACACTGGAAGAAAAACTGTCAATGGCAGCGGAAACTCCTTTATCACTTGCTTCTATCGTAACTAAACGGTATCTATTTAGTGCAAATGATAAAGTTATAATCATTAACATAAATGCAATGCTTTGAAACGCCGTCTTCTTTAGCAGCTTTTCATCCATTCATTATCC
The DNA here is from genome assembly GCA_012519195.1 of Clostridiales bacterium. Classification (GTDB taxonomy): domain Bacteria; phylum Bacillota; class Clostridia; order Lachnospirales; family Lachnospiraceae; genus Mobilitalea. The sequence goes on from JAAYQP010000157.1 coordinate 2,547, forward strand.
CCCTAGTATAATCATGACTATTAGTTGCATTTTATAAATTTGTAATACTATATAAATTTGTAATACTATTTGTAATCATATACAAAATAATATAATATAGCTTAAACCTGAATTATTCATGATAAATCATTAATCGGTGCCTAGCACCGCATAGTTACTGTATTTCACCTAATTATTGCTTTCACTTAAAAAGTGAAGCCAAAATAGTAGAAAAAGAGTTTCAACTC
>JAAYQP010000158.1 GCA_012519195.1 Clostridiales bacterium
AAGGGTAGCTACGAGTCAAGGGCATTAAGGCTTGAACAAAGTGAAAGCCAGCGCCTTTAGACGCTGGCCGGTAACTGCCCCTTATAGGGGCGAGCAAACCACCCGTTTGACGGGTGGTCATGATTGACTTATTTTCCTAATCATGTATAATGAATTTGGCCGTTACTTTCATTCAATGCTAGTTTGATTATTATAGTTACGTTTGTTCTTGTATAACAAAGGAAGGAATAGAGAGGTGTTATATGAGTTTTTCTCCAATTCAAAATGAAAGATTGTCCGATAAAGTGGTACGTGTTATTATGGATCAGATTAAAAATGGCAGTTTGAAGCCAGGCGAGAAATTACCAAATGAATTGGATCTGGCCGATGAGCTTGGTGTGAGTAGGGGCATCTTACGAGAAGCTTTGACAATATTGCAAGCAAGAAATTATATTTGTCGCAAACCTAAGGATGGTACGATAATTAATCCCAAGGTTCTTGATGTCATGAATCAATCCTCTGGAATAACATTAAAAGAAGGTACTTACAGCGATTTAATTGAAATGCGTATCTGTTTGGAACAAAGAATCGTCGAGAAAATCATTGATACTGCAACAAACGAAGAGATCGACGAGTTGTTTGACTTGATTTCCGTAACAGATAATAAAAATAGATCTCGCTCGATTGATCATTATTTTCATTATCGCCTCGCAGAGCTATCACATAATGCGATGTTTGTTAACTTTATTGACTCCTATTACGATGTAATCGATGAGGTTAAGACGCATACTACGAAGCATGAGAGTCGTAGGGAAGAAATCTATAATGAACATCTAAATATCGTCCAGGCTCTGAAAGAAAGGGATAAAGAAAAGGCAAAAGCAGCGGTTGTACAGCATCTAAAATTAGTATTATCACATATCAAATCGAAATAATAAAAAAATCTTAAAATATAGAGAGTTTTATAGGCACTAGATGATATCCCTATGTGGAAGCGATCTAGTGTCTTTTTTACTAAATAGGTAGTTCTTCGGAATTATCTATTTAATAAAAGCCCTCCCATGGGAACGAAGTTCAAATTGGATGATGAAATGCTTCTAATACTTTTACAAAAGGACAAGGAATAACAAGAAAAGTCAAGATTACAACTATTGAAATTTAATAATTTAATTTATAATAGTATTAACTATATCTAAGATGGGGAAGGTGTTGACAAATGATACGATTCGGTACTGGTGGATGGCGTGCTATTATTGGAGATGAATTTATACGATCCAATATTCAGATATTATCGAAAGCTATGGCTCTAAAGATGAAGAATGAGGGTGTTAGTGACCAGGGAATGGTCATCGGATATGACAGACGATTTCTATCTAAGGAGGCCATGCAGTGGTGCGCAGAAGTTTTTGCGGCAGAGGGCATAAAAACTAGGCTTGTGAGTAGTTCTGTACCAACACCGCTTATTATGTCTTATGTTATGGAGCATAAACTTCCTTATGGTATGATGGTAACAGCAAGCCATAATCCAGCCATATATAATGGGATCAAGATATTTACCTCGGGGGGAAGGGATGCGAATGAAGCTCAGACCCGTGAGATCGAGCAATATATAGATCGCATTCAAGGCGAAGTTGCAATTATGGATTATGAAAAAGCGGTTGATGCTGGTTTGATTGAGATCATTAATCCAATGAATGATTACATAGATAGTATATTGGCCAAGGTGGATACCAACGCCATAAGAGAACGGGGGCTTCGCATCGTAATTGATCCGATGTATGGTGTTAGTCTAACCGCACTTCGTACAATTCTACTTAGTTGTAGATGTACGGTGGAAACAATCCATGAAAATCATGACACCCTCTTTGGTGGTAAGATGCCTGCACCAAATGAAGCAACGATACGTAGTTTGCAAAATTATGTAATCGATTATCATTATGATATGGGTGTAGCAACGGACGGTGATGCAGATCGAATTGGTGTAGTAGATGATAAAGGCACATTCCTTACGCCCAATGAGGTTCTTGTTTTATTATACTATTACCTTGTGAAATATAAGCAATGGAAAGGACCGGTGGTTCGTAATATAGCCACGACTCATATGTTGGATTACATTGCCAATGACTTCGGTGAGAAATGCTATGAGGTTCCGGTAGGCTTTAAGCATATTTCAGCTCAAATGCGGGAGACAGGTGCCATAATTGGTGGTGAATCCTCTGGTGGACTTACGGTGAAAGGCCATATTCAAGGCAAGGATGGTATCTTTGCTGCAACCTTATTAGCTGAAATGATAGCCATAACAGGTAAAAAGATATCGGAGCTTATGGAGGAGATACATGATACCTATGGTCATCTATATATGGTTGAGAAATCATTTCGATTCGATAAGGAAAGGAAGAAGGAACTGGAACAACTCCTTTCAAATGAGAAGTGCTTTCCTGATTTTGGTTTTGAAATAGACCATATATCCTACTTGGATGGATGTAAGATCTATTTTAAAAACGGTGGTTGGATTATCGCACGATTTTCAGGTACAGAACCCTTACTGAGAGTGTTCTGTGAAATGGACCAGGTTGAGACAGCGGAATATACCTGCCAATCTCTCATGAACTATTTAAATTTACAATAGCTTGTTTAACTATAAAATCCAGAAAAGATAGAACTTTTTTGGATTTTATAGTACAATAGAGTAGTGTCTATAACATTTTTATTCATTACAAGAGAATTGGCTTGCCAATTCATCTTGTTTCACATCGGTATTTCTACTTAATATTCCAGGTTGTTAGATTGGTATAAGGGGGATCGTGATGAAAAAGATGGAATCTAGATGGATTGTTTTAGTACTTTTCATGACGATATTTCTGTCTGCTTGTAGCAATTCCTCAACCTTTAACGAGTTTTCTCATACCCCTGATTTGGTTCTCTATACAACTCTTTCAGAATCTATTTATCGCCCAATTATTAAAGAATTTCAAGAACGTAACCAATTATGGATTGAAGTAAAGGAAGGATCAGAGGAGGCTTTTCTTGCCGAACAAAAGCAGGCTTCATCGGAGACTTCCTGTGATTTGATTTTTGGAATTTCACAGGATAGCCTGGAAACGAATGCAAATTTGTTTTCTTTCCATGCACCCTTTATCTCCTCACCTCTTGTAATTATATATAATACGAATGTTGTTACCTATCGTGAAGAGCCGGTCGGCTTTACTAGCCTAATAGAGGAACATTGGAAAGATCGTATCGGTTTTGTTGATCCTGATTTATCGATTATTTATCAAAAGGCCTTCAATTTCGCTGCCAATAGGAGCAAGAATCCAGATACTTTTAAGAAACAGTTATTGGATAATATTGGTGGAGACTATGCGGCCTCCATGGAAGATATTATGGAGGGTGTTGCCAAGGGATATTATTCGGTTGGTGTTACCAGTGAAGAGGCAGCAAAATTTCTTATGGAAGATGGCGCTGAGATTACCTACCTACATCCGGCGGAGGGGGATTGTATCATACTCCAGAAAACTGCAATATTGAAGAATTGTGCTAATCTTAATGCTGCACAGAAGTTTTTGGATTTTACAACCAGTGATGATGTAAAGCAATTATTAGAGAATTATCTTAATTGCCTTCCTGCCAAGACTTTCTTAAAGGGAGGGAATACTCCATGAAGAAATTTAATGAACTTTCCTTTCAATCCCATATCTTTTTGGGATTTCTCATAGTTGCCTTAATCCCATTGCTACTTAGTAGCTTTATCATGGTAAAAGTTTATACGGTAACCTTAGAGCACCAGATGATCGATGAGGGAAAGCAGGAAATTGAACATATTACAAATCGTTTATCCTCCCTATTTGCTTCCCAGAATGAAGTATGTAATGTATTATTGAAACAAGATTGGATCACACTGGTTTTAATAGATCACAATACAGTGGAATATCCAAAAGAACTATATCTGACCTTATATCAACTAAGAGATACCATACCTACTTATACAAGCTTTACCATATATGATATTGGAGGCCATCAGCGATTTTCCACAGATCCTGATACAGCCCCAGCCATTAGTCCAATTTATTGGGGCGTTCTACATAAGGTACGTCAAAGCAAATCCACCATCTACCATGCGACCGATTCTATTCTTCATCCGGATAAGGAGCTAGTCTTTGAAACAGCTAGTTCCTTACAGAATAGTGCTGGCTCCAAGATGGGGTATGTGGTTATGGGAGTAACAAAGGCGAATCTCGATTCCCTTCTTGAGGGCTCCTATTCTTCACGGGATGCGGTCTTTATTACGGATTCTTATTTTAATCTAATCTATTCCTCTGATAGCG